>DAOUDJ010000017.1:0-12257 GCA_034430795.1 Anaerolineales bacterium
ATGAACTTGCTAATCTGCTTGTCGGTGTTGTCTTTTTCTTTTCGCATAAGAAAAGCCTACACCGATGGGCGGTATAGCGCGAGTCGCTAGCCGCCCGACTTTTTGTCAAAACTCAAGTCTAATGCCACTCCAATTAATAAAACCCTGGAAATCAATTTGATTGGCGATTGGTATGATGATGAGCGCGAAATGCTCTCCAGCGGAATTGGCATTAAAATAATCGACTAGTTCCAATTCAGGCTTTCTGTGGCTCCATTCGGAGCAAGACGGTATTCTTCTGTAATTCAATGGCGGGCAAATGAATAGGATTTTAGGATGAACGAAGAGAGTTTACACATTTGGAAAGCTATTAGAGCAAAGATCACACACGAAGATTCATGGATCCAAGTGCGGGTGAATTGGCTCCTAGTGAGCAATGCATTTCTATTTGCTGCCTACGCGGCACTGCTTGCTATAGATCCATCTCAGTCGAAGGTCTTTCTGGTTGCGACCTGCACGCTCTTGTTGATTCCAATACTTGGAATCGTTCTGGCTATTTTCGTCTTTGTCGGTGTGGACGCGGCGAGAGATGCCATGAAGGCTGCTAATAAAGAACTTTCCGTGTTGCTACCGAAGGACGTGGAGAAGCTTCCCGAACTCCACTCCCCAGACGAGGCGCTTACCTCAGGAATCGTGGCTTCAAATGGCATAATCCTCTCGATCGGCGCTGCCTGGTTTATTGTCCTTATCGCTACGCTGTGCACGAAGCTTGTTTCTTTTATTTGGTGCGTGTAGCGGGATTGGTTGAGCGGTTGCCTATCCACTCGCTGTATGCGACCGCCGATGCTGCGCGATTTGCATTTAAAGGTGTGGGGTTTGCCTAGTTAGATATCAAATGTTAGGTGACAGGCAGCGAAAAGAAACCCCCCGCCTATGTCAGCGCGGGGGGTGAGCATCGCGGAGTCAACATGAGGGGGGCATGCCGAGCAACCGCGTTAACTCCAAACTACGGACAAACGGGCGCCACTAGATCATAGGTCAATTCAAATGACATATCGTAAGTTTCGCCCGGACTGGACAATATGGGATCCAGTATATAGGCAATCCGATATTCCCATATGTCGGTGTACGGATGGTAGTCGCCGCAAATGTAGTCACCTTCAACGCGGAGCGGGGCTCGGGGATCCGAGACCAATTCTGTGATCAGCGGGAACACATGCGGGCCGTCATTGTCAATAGTGAATTGCAGACCGCAGTGTTCATTGACCCGGGCGCCGGTCCAGGTGATTTCGAATACCCCGGGGGACGGCTCTTGGAAGCCGCACGTGCTTGTGGGCGTATCTTTCCAGGGAACCGCCACGCTTTGGACTAGAGGACCAACGGTTGCAGTACTGACAACCGCGGACCCGAGCGCCATCAGAATAATCCAGCCGGCAAACACTACAGTAGTTAAAACCATGGCGAGAATCAGAGTTAAACTGACCGATCTGCCAAGTATTCGAACCTTCTTATTCAGGAAGCGTTTCACGTTTGCTCTCCTATTGAACTGGCCCCGGGAAAGTGGGACCCGGGGCCGATCGGCTGATTCGAATCACGGCATGGACACCTCCCGTACTACGTATTCAGTATCCATAATGATGTTGCTGAGCGGCTCCGGCATAAAATTCGAGATAACCGCCAGCTCACGGAGAGTTACATAATCACTGCCGGCGAGCTGTAGCATTCCCAACCTTCCGAGATTCAGCCCCGGGATTCGGGAGATGCCATGAAGCCATGCCGCAAGCCGGAGTTTACTTTTTGCATCGAGGAATAAGCAGGTACTTGTTGCGGGGTCTTCTGACATAAAAAGCCTCCTTGTTAGGAGGCTGCGTGGAGGGTATACTTTCCCCAGTCGTCGGGCTGTTCACGCAGCCTTGCGATTAGATGCGCTCTGGTGGACTAATCACCCGGGCGCATCGCCCTTTCGGGCATTACATCGTCTTTACTTTACTTGAAAAATTTTTGTTTGCAAGAGCAAATATGGACTTTCCCTGTTGTCTACCACTTTACTTTCTGGTTTTTTCGGTACTTAGAAGTCGAGCGAGGATTCGATGAGAGTGCGATTCTGCTCACACTCGGCCCGGCCATTCTTATGCTTGCATTCGGCTACTTCCTCGGTGGGGTGGTGGGCGACTTCGCCTTCAAACGAACACCTAGAGGGAGATTGCTTGTCTCGATGAGTGCAGTCTTGTTAGGTGCTGTGCTGCTTACAATCACGATGAATATTCCCATAGCAGAGCGCGCCCTGTTCACGGGCATGATGACCTTGACAGCGTTGTTCATCCCATTTGCATCGGCGAATGTCGTCTCAACAGTGCACGACATCACACTGCCTGAAATCCGCAGCACTGCGTTGGCCGTCCAGCTATTTATAGAGAATGGTGGTGCGGCGATAGCTCCCTTTATCGCCGGTTTGATTGCGGTGCGCTATTCTCTGCACGATGCGATCCTATGGATCTGTCTAATAGCCTGGGCGTTGGGAGCGATAATCCTGGCTTTTGCAGCGTACAAGGTGCCGCAGGATGTCTCCAGCCTGCGCGTAGAAATGCGGGAGCGAGCACTGAGCGAGCAAAAGGGACAAGCACTCGGGAAGGTTTAAGCGCGATGCCCGTTCGAGCGATGATCATGAGCGCCGCTCAAGCGTGATGATCTGAGAAAGATTTATGGTCGATCGGAACAAGGCTATGAACCGGAAGGTCTTCGAGAGCGCGGAGAGCGCCTCCCCGGTGTTGACACGGCTCATTGCCGGAGTTCTTTCAGGCCATCCCGAGACCGTCTTCAACTATAACAAGTTTGAGAAGATTGGGCTTGCCCTGCTAAATCGATTGCCGGTTTCGGTTGCCCGCGCGGTTGTCCGCCAGCAGTTTCGATGGACTGCACTCTCTCCCCGTGAAGCTGAAAAACTTCAGGTAGAGCAACTCATCGCTGCGCGTCTAGCTGACTATGATGGGGTTGATGGAATATTTGATACGATCATCGTCGGCAGTGCGATGGGCGGTGCCACGGCTCATCTCGCTGCGGTCCTCGGTGCTCCATTTCTTCCACAGCCTTTCATCCTTGGCTTGCGAGGCGGGAGCCTCGAAGACGAAGTGGCCCCTCACCTTGCGCTCACTTCGCGTGTTGCTGAGCGGATTCTGGACAGGAATTCAGAGGTCATGGCCATCGGGCATTTCGATCCGATCCATGATGGCTGGCTCACACGCGTCGTCAGTCATCTGCGATTGAAGCTGATTGATTTACCACGAGGTTATCGGGTATTCCTGCAGAATAAGCTCCAACCTGGCGGCACGATCGTCTATCTGGAGTGTGGTGCGCGCTGGCTTCACTACGAGCTAGGCCCTCGACATGTCTATCAAATCGGCGGCTGGGGTGGTATTTCTCCCAAGGAATTCATTGAAGGAAGCGAACGGATCGACCGCGCGCTAGTGGAATCTGGCTCAAAACACCGCGGGGGTTGGGGGATCCCGGGTCAAGAGCCAGTCGAGGGACCTGAATCTGAGTGGGGAAGTGAGCCGGGTCTCGACCGGGCATTGGAAGTCTTCGCGCGCGAGCAGGGTTATGGTTTTGAGCGTATCAATTTCGACACTCCGCAGGGGTTCTCGCGTCTGGCATTCCTCGCCCATGAGGAACTTTACCGCCAGCAAGGCCGCGAGGCAGAGGGTGTCGTGGTGGAAACCTTCACACAGTATGATCCTCAACTCGTACTCTCCGCGGGCCTATTGCCTCTATGGTTGATCTTCAACACCACCGATAGTCGCGAATTTCTTGAGACGCAAAGCCAATTCTTCCCCCGCGGGAAGCCTGTCTATTTCAGCGGCCTGGTCACGCTCTCGCGCACTCCGGACATGGTGCCGTGGGAGGGGTGGGCGCAGGCTCTTGATGGTTTTTCCTGGACCAGCATCGGGGCGCGCCCGTCGCGATACCCCGAGGATCTAATCTCTCTGTGGCAATGGTCGGAACGCCTCCGGTATCTAGCGCCACCCTCCGTAGCTGCTAACCCCTCCATATTGCCGCTCTCCGCGCTGCTCGATCTCATCCCCCAGGTCTAAATAACGCACACAAAACCAGGGGCAACCTTGTGGACAAAACCATACTTGACAAACTTCATCCTATAAGATATTATTTACCCCCACCCCCCCCCATGGGGGGGGTAAGAAATGGAAGTGCAGATGGAACGAGATGACACACTTCATCGCTTGAAAAACATAACCGGCCATATTCACGGTGTTGAGCGCATGGTCGAAAACGGTGCCTACTGCATCGATTTACTTAGACAAATCCAGGCGGTGCAGGCGGCGTTAAACAAAGTGAGTACGAATATATTGAATAACCATCTACATTCGTGTTTGATCACCGCGGTGCGAGGCGATGACCCTGAAGAGCGCGAACGAGTACTCAAAGAAATCATCGAAATCTATGAGACAGCGACGAAAGTATAGTTACACAGAATCCGAGAGAGTATTCAAGGAGGTTTAAGATGAGCACAGTATCGTTTGAAGTACCTGGGATCTCATGTGGTCACTGCACCCATACGATCCAAACCGAAGTGGGTGAGCTCGAAGGAGTGAAGAGCGTTGAAGCCTCACAAAGTGACAGGCGAGTGACGGTTGAGTTTGAGCCCCCGGCGACAGAAGAAAAAATCATCGGTCTGCTGACGGAAATCAACTACGCGCCAGCTCTGTAGTGGCCAATCCATCACGGTTGGATAGATAAGAGGTATGGAACCTCGAAAAGCAGTGGAGTGACGTTTATGACGCCACTCCGCTGCACTACTTGCCTGACCACAACATATCTTTTTTGCTTACACGAGGAACGTCTCGATTTATCCGTTCCATACGGACTGACAAGCGATCGATTTAAAGTAAAACCAAAGAAGAGGTAATGCGTATCATGGAAGAAACGAAGAAAGCTATCACACTGCCGATTATTGGCATGACATGCGCGAATTGCGTGGCCGCGGTCGAACGTAACCTGAATAAGCTCGATGGAGTCCAGTCTGCGAATGTCAATCTAGCTTCTGAGCGGGCGAGTGTAGAATTCGATCCCACCAAGGTGGATCAAAATGAAATCATCGCCCGGATCAGGCGAACTGGATATGACATCGCCCTTGGTGAAGCAGATTTCGTTCTGAAGCGTTTGGGTGACGGCAACGACGCACGCCGGTTGGAGGAAGCCTTGCTTGTAACCGACGGTGTTGTCGGCGCAACGGCGAATCTAGCTTCCGAGCATGTTCGCGTTCAATACATTCCAACTGTCGTGAGCCAGTCTGATCTTCGTAAAGTGATCCGCAATACCGGTTTTGAAGCGCTCAAAACATCCGATCGAGTTGAGGATGTCGAACGTGCAGCAAGAGAGAAGGAGACCAATCACCAACGGCGATTGCTCGTGACGGGGTTGCTTTTCACGATCCCCTTGTTCCTGCTCTCTATGTTCAGAGATTTCGGGTTATTGCCTGCAAGTCTCGTTGATGCGAATTGGATCCCGTTGCTGATGTTCGCCTTGGCAACACCTGTTCAATTCTACGTGGGCTGGCAATACTACGATGGAGCCTATAAAGCGCTGCGCAACAAGTCAGCCAACATGGACGTGCTGATAGCTATGGGCTCCTCGGCTGCGTACTTTTACTCTATTCCGGTAATGCTCGGTTTTATCGATGGGCACGTATACTTTGAAACTTCAGCGGTTATTATCACCTTGATTGTCCTGGGAAAATTCCTGGAGGCGCGTGCGAAGGGCAGAACAAGCGAGGCGATTAAGAAGCTGCTTGGTTTACAGGCCAAGACGGCGCGCATTGTCCGCGACGGACAGGAGATCGATATACCTATTGAAGAAGTCGAGGTGGGTGATATCGTCGTCGTTAGGCCCGGAGAGAAATTCCCTGTTGATGGCGTTGTGATCGAGGGTAAAACATCTGTCGATGAGTCGATGCTCACCGGCGAATCTCTGCCGGTAGGGAAAGGACCTGGAGATTCAGTCATTGGCGCTACGCTGAACAAGATGGGTCGGATTAAGTTCGAAGCGTTAAAAATCGGAAAGGATACAGCCCTGGCACAAATCATCCGTCTGGTCGAGGAAGCTCAGGGAAGCAAAGCGCCGATTCAACGTTTGGCGGACCAGGTCTCGTCGATCTTCGTGCCGGTTGTGATAGGGATTGCCTTAAGTACATTTTTAGTATGGTATTACCTTGCCTCCCCTCCGATAGGTGATATTTCTATCTTTACCCGTGCCCTGATTAATACGGTGGCAGTCCTGGTCATCGCTTGCCCTTGTGCAATGGGCCTGGCTACTCCTACAGCAGTGATGGTTGGGACCGGCAAAGGCGCCAACATGGGGATTTTATTCAAATCCAGCGGGGCGCTTGAGCGGGCAGGTAGTTTAACTACGGTCATTCTGGACAAGACGGGCACGATCACTCGCGGCCAACCTGCCGTCACCGACATCATCGTGAATGGATGGGATGGCAGTGAGAGAGATTTACTCAAGCTCGTTGCAAGCGCTGAGCGTGGTTCCGAACACCCACTTGGAGAGGCGGTCGTTGAAGCGGCTTCAGATCAGGGGATTCCCTTAGATGAGCCGGATGGATTCAAAGCTATTGCCGGTCATGGAATAGTCGCCAGCGTGGGAGAGCGAGAGGTTATCGTCGGTTCACCGAAGCTGCTCGCCGACCGTGGCATGGGGATCGATGGCCTCCAGGGGGAGATAGAGCGCTTGCGGTCGCAGGCGAAAACGGTCGTCGCCGTGGCCATTGATGGTAAACCAGCTGGTATTTTGGGCATCGCCGACACGGTGAAAGATGGTTCGGTCAAAGCAATCGAAGACATCCAAAACATGGGGCTGGAGGTCGTCATGATAACGGGCGATAACCTCCAAACTGCCCAAGCGATCGGTTCTCTGGTCGGCATCCCATCCCAAGATTCCCAGGGAAACAGCCTCATCCGCGCCGAGGTGCTCCCGGCGGAGAAGGCAGAAGTGGTTAGAGATCTTCAAAGCCAGGGGAAGGTCGTTGCCATGGTCGGTGATGGGATCAATGACGCTCCAGCATTAGCGCAAGCGGATGTTGGGATCGCCATTGGAACCGGTACGGATGTGGCCATCGCCGCCGCTCCAATCACACTTCTAAGCGGGGATCTGCGCGGCGTTCCGCGGGCAATCACCCTATCTCGCAGAACCCTGCGAACTATCAAGCAGAACCTATTTTGGGCGCTGATATACAATGTGCTCCTCATTCCGAGCGCAGCATTGGGTTTCCTAAATCCCATGTTTGCCGCTGGGGCTATGGCTTTCAGCTCGATCTTCGTTGTGACAAACAGCCTGAGGTTGAGAGGTTTGAAGCTCACCTGATCATCTGCTTCATCCGGGTAAGGACGATGTAAGTTTTGCCACCTTGATCGTTAGAGGCGAAGGCGGTATGCTTCACACATTCTTCAGGATGTGGAGAAACCCCAAAACGCGATCAAGATGGAGGATAGACGGATTCGATGGATTTCAGCGGTCTTACTTTAAGTCCATACTGGGTTGGCATTTCGGCTCTTGCAGGATTGTTATCGTTTTTATCGCCCTGCGTTCTCGCCCTCGTACCGGCCTATATCGGCTATCTCGGCGGACGATCTGTATCACCCTCGGGCGATGTTATCGCCAATCGCAGGACTACCTTCTCGCACGGGGTGGCTTTTGTCGTTGGGTTCAGCGTCGTATTCGTGCTGCTTGGCGCGGCGGCGTCCGCGATCGGTGCCATACTATATGATCTGCGAAACTGGATTGCACGCATCGGTGGAGTGGTCGTAATTATCTTTGGACTTCATACGATGGGTGTAATCAACATCCCCTTTCTGAACTACGACACGCGGCGGCACGTGCAGCCTAACCCGGGAATGGGCTACCTCTCCTCAGCGCTGATGGGCGTGTTCTTCTCCGCTGGCTGGGCGCCGTGCGTCGGGCCGGTCCTCGGCTCCGTGCTTACTCTGGCGTTGAGCAGCGCTAGAATTATGGAGGGTGTCATTCTCCTCAGCGCCTATTCGGTCGGCCTGGCGATCCCTTTTCTTCTGACAGCTTTGGGGATAGGACGAGCCGCGGAACTCATGCGTAAATACAGCAATGTAGTCCGTTATATTTCCATCATCACCGGTGTTATCCTGGTTATTGTTGGCGTGTTACTGCTCACCGGCAAGCTTGCGCAGCTTGCACGATTCGGTTTCTTCGTCGACTTCGGTCTTTAGGTACAGTATGCGTTCGCGATCTTCCAATCGCATTGCGTTATATCTTCTGGTTGGCTTTCTCCTTGGGGTCACTTTTGCATGGGTCTTAGTTCTCGGTTTCCCAAGCGCAGAATCAGAAACCAGCATTAGCGCTCTTTCGACCGCATCGCCAGAAACGACTGAAATACCGGTGATAGGAACGGTGGTGAGCAAGATTGCACCAGAGATTGGTGCCCAGGCTCCAGACTTTGCATTTCGCGATCTGAGGGGCAATGAAATCCGTCTGAGTGAATTCCGCGGAAGAACGGTGCTCCTGACCTTTTGGGCGACGTGGTGCGGTCCGTGCCGCTTGGAGATGCCAGCCTTTGAGGATCGCTATCAAGAGTTAAAGGATGATGGTTTCATCGTACTGGGCGTAAATTACGACGAACCTGTTGAGGATGTACGTACTTTTCGTGATGAACTCGGTTTATCCTTCCCCCTCCTTCTCGATCCTGGCGGCAGCGTTCAGCGTCTTTACCGAATCCGCGGCTATCCCTCAAGTATCTTCGTTGATCCCCAGGGTGTGGTTCGTGTTGTCCATATTGGACTTATAACCGAGGGTCAACTGAGGGACTATCTAGTAGAACTTGGGTATAACCTATGATACGAGTGACGCTTTATACCAAAGAAGATTGCAGCCTCTGTGATGAAGTGAGAGCCTATCTGATCTCACTCGGGAAGGAACTACCGCACACACTTCAAGAGGTGGATATCAATGCTGACTCTGCACTTCGCAAGCGTTACCTTGAGAGTGTTCCTGTGGTCCAGATCGGACCATACACACTCGAGGCGCCCATCTCTGAGATCGACTTGAAAGTCGCGCTAAATGCGGCGGCGGACGGGGAAACAAGCGGGGAGAGTTCTTCGTCCGTTTCGCGAGGTCAGGCAGTCAGGATGAATAAGGCACTCCTTTTCTTCACCCGCCATTGGCTTGCCATCTTCAATTTGATCGTTCTTCTCTATGTGGGCCTGCCCTTCAGTTCACCTTTTCTAATCAAGGCAGGTCTGATGGCCCCTGCTCGTGTAATCTACAAGATCTATGGCCCTCTTTGCCACCAGCTTCCATTCCGATCTTGGTTCCTCTTCGGGGAACAGCCCGTTTATCCGTTGGAGAGAGCTGGTTTGGACGTGACGAGCTATGAGGAAATCGCGGGTGTCAGTTCTATTGATTTGTTGCGAGACCGAGCTTTCATCGGTAATGAGAATGTAGGCTATAAAGTCGGACTTTGCCAGCGTGATGTCGCCATCTATGGGAGCATCTTCCTGGCGGGTGTGGCTTTCACCTTCCTCCGGCACAGGCTAAAGCCGCTGCCGATATGGGCTTGGTTCATCATCGGCATCCTCCCGATTGCCCTGGATGGGGGTTCACAGTTGATTACCTCTCTACCTTTCGTGCCATTCCCATGGCGTGAGAGTACGCCTTTCTTCCGTTCGCTCACGGGGATGCTTTTCGGCGTGGCGAATATATGGATGGCATATCCGTATGTAGAGGAAATAATGGTCGATACCGAAACCCTTGTGGCGGCAAAGCTTGTTGCCGCAGGTGAGATCAACTGATCGACGAACCCTCTAAAGAATCCCTGGAGAATTCCAGATCCTTGAAGAAAAATCGCCTGCCCATGTCTTTCTGTTTGCCATGGTAGACTCTCACAATGGTTCGCACACAGACTGGGTCCCTGGTTTATTACCAATTTAAATCACTGTTGCAGCCGAACCTGGTCCATGGTGTTTTCACGCGTCACGGCGGATTGAGCCCTGATCCCTGGCGCTCGCTCAATATCGGTGGCACTGTGGGTGATGACCCTGATAGAGTGGCAGAGAATCACCAGCGGTTATTTTCCGCCTTGAACCGTCCAGCTGGTTCAGTTTTCGATGTCTGGCAGGTGCATTCTGCCAATGTAGTGGTCGCCGATGGACCACGTAATGATCGCCCTCACATCAAGGGAGATATCATCCTTACAGATGATCCTGGTGTGACGCTCCTGATGCGTTTCGCTGATTGTGTCCCCATTCTTCTTTACGATCCCCACCGGATAGCGATTGGGATTGCCCATGCAGGTTGGCTGGGAACAGTACGCCGGGCAGCGGAAGTTGCCGTTCAGGCAATGGTGCAGACCTTCCAATCTGATCCCACCGATATTTTGGTTGGTTTGGGTCCTTCGATTGGGCCGGATCATTACACGGTGGGAGCGGAAGTCGTCAAACAGTTCGAGGCGAGCTTCGGAAGTGAAGCCTCTCGGCACCTCGTTCGACGGGATGAGAGGACGTATTTGGATCTGTGGAGTGCAAATCAGGCGTTGTTAAAGGGGCAGGGTGTGGAGCACATCGAAGCTGCTAAGATCTGCACAGCCTGTCATATAAAAGATTGGTACTCGCATCGCAGTGAGGGCGGGAAGACGGGCCGATTTGGGGTTGCGATCGCCTTGAGCGAATGACCCCGAATCGCATGTCAGAGGACAATAGTGGAACAGACAATTAATGCGAACCTGAGGCTTGTGAAAGAGAGAATCCACGAAGCCGTTGCCAGAAGCGGAAGAGGGGCTGGCGCAGCCGAGCTGGTTGTCATCTGCAAGGGACAGCCGGCTTCAATCGTGCGCGCTGCCTACAAGGCTGGACAACGAGATTTTGGTGAGAACCGCGTTGCAGAAGCACGGGAGAAGCAGGTTGAACTCACCGAATTAAAGGAGATCCGCTGGCATATGGTGGGGCACATCCAGAGCCGGAAGGCGAAAGATGTAGCGCCGCATTTCTTCATGGTGCATTCCATAGACCGTGTGAAGATCGCGCAAAGGCTCGATCGTTTCGCCGCGGATTTTGGGCGGATACTACCTGTTTTGCTCGAGTGCAACACGTCGGGGGAGGTGTCGAAGGCCGGCTGGCCGGTTTGGCATAAGGATGATTGGTCAGCCGCGGTAGAGGATATGCAGGTGATCCGTGAGCTTAAGAACCTGGATATGCGCGGTTTGATGACGATGGCGCCCTGGGCAGCGGACCCCGCGGTTCTTCGTTCCGCATTCCAGGGTTTGCGAATCTTCCGGAATTTCCTAGAGGAGAAGCTCTTGACCGAACTCCCAGAACTCTCGATGGGCATGACCGACGATTACGAAATCGCGATTGAAGAGGGGGCGACGATCGTACGTGTAGGAAGAGCGATCTTCGGGCCACGCCATGCCGACGCTCGATAGAATTGCGGTAAAATAGTCTCTGAGGGAAAATCATTCATTGGTATGGATATTGCCGAAAAGTTATATTATGTATGTGTAACTGCTCAGGCATATTGGTCTTTAGACGGGAGAGTTGTTCATCCAGGAATAATTTTCTTCGTCGTAGTTTACGAGTAGGGTCTAACTTAATAAAATAATCTAAAGGAGTACCCTTGACGAGCCTAGCGAATGCCATAGTGATTATCATGAGAGCGTTTACCTTCGTTATCCTGGCGGATGTTCTGGTTGGATATTTTTTAGATGCGTTTCACCCCATACGTCAATTTTTGGATTCGATTGTCCAACCATTTCTCGCCCCACTACGCAAGTTATTACCTCCAATGGGGGGACTTGATTTCAGCCCATTGGTATTATTTTTTCTGGTTGAGTTGGTCGGAAGAGTGCTTGTGGGGATACTCGTTTGAATCAACGGATAAAAAACAGGGAATTTAAACTTCATAATGGAAAACGAGGGGCTGCGCTTACCGTTCGTGTGACTCCACGAGCCCGAAAGACTGAATTTGGAGGCATCCTGGAGGATGGCACGGTGCGGATCCGTGTAGCAGCGCCGCCGGTTGAAGGCAAGGCGAATCGGGCCGTTATCGCCTTCCTGGCAAAGGCGCTGGGCATTCGGAAAAACAAGATCGAGATTGTTGCCGGTGAGCGGGGTCTGGATAAGATCATTTCGATCGACGGGATGCTTGCAGAAGAAGTTGAGAAACAAATTAAAGCGAATCTCGATCGAACGAGCAAGAATTAACCGAAAGAACGAGCGCATAAATCGCTGAGATATTTTGGG
>DAOUDJ010000018.1:0-7118 GCA_034430795.1 Anaerolineales bacterium
GCTCCAAAGACTTTCCCGTACTGGTCCGTCATGGGCCCACCGACAAACAGGACCTGGACCTCCTGCTCGCCGAGTTGAATTGCGTGCATTCCGGCTTGCTTATCGCCTTCCGCATCCTCTCCCAACGCAGCTGGTTCAATGCCAAGGATTGTGCGCACGAAGGGCCAGGATTGATAATATCCCTCTCCGCGCAGGGTAAGATAATCACCCGGGGGAGCGTCTGGTTCGCTCCGCCGAATCGCTAATAGACTGGTTCCATCTCTATCCAGGACCACGGCGACATCCGTCTCTGTAGTCACCACTGTCTGCAAGATACGCGCCCGTAATTCCTCCGCTTTGCTCAGCGCGACCGCCTCTGGGACTCCCTCCGTATTAGAGATCGCACGCTGGACCTCAAGGAGACGCTCCTCAATTCGGACCACTTCATCAGCGGCTTGTTGACCGCTGTCACGAAGCTGCCGAAGGAAACTCACCTCTTCCGCCTGGCTCAATTGCTGATTGACCAAGAATCCGAGGCCTAGACCCAGCGCAAGCGCAAGTACGATAAACGGAAGCGTGATCTTCCAGCGCAGACTAATCCGTACGCGAGGTTGTTCGTTTTCAAGCACAATATGTCCTTTAGAAAAACCCACGTGCAACCTTCACCAACCAGAAAGAGTCCAGTAATAGCGTGATGAATACTCCACGAGCATTTCCATCACGGCACATTAAACTATAAACGCATTTGAAAACCTTGGACTTTACAGTTACCTAACCAGAATCCAGCTCGCCGAAAACAACGATGCGCTGATTATCCACAAGGTATGGGTAGCAGGAAATCAAAGTAATCGTAGGTTTGGAGGTTGGCTCGAGGACGCTGACTTCGGTGGGGGAAACAATGCGGAAGCCTGTCACGCGGTATGTGTATTCTTGCGTCGTTGTCGAAATAATAATCTCATCCCCCGGCTTAAGCTGGTCCAGATCCCGGAAGAGTTCTCCAAAGATGTCATTATGGGCGGAAAGAACGAGATTGCCGTTCTCACCCGGGTTCCCGCTGCCGATGTATTGTCCAACCCCCTTCCGCAGCTGATCCCACCCAACCCCTTGAACTACGGGGGCTATATCGTTCCAAATCGTCGGAATGAATATATTGTGTACTTGTTGCGGTCCCGGTGTCGGTATAGCAACGAAGGGCAACGACTGAACCAATGGACGCAGGTTCTCAGGGATCTCGGCTTCATTTGGTTGAGCGCCGCCCGGCGAGGTCGGTGGCGTGTGTCCAGAAGGAAGCACGACCGCCGTGATTAAAGGCGTTGGCTCCGGCGCTCCAAGTGAAAGAGCTTCAGCGACCTCCGCGTTCAAGCGTTTCAGCGCTCCCGCTCCACTGAGAAGAACATAAAGAAACCCAACTACTGCGGCGACTTCGACCACAACGAGCGCACGATTTAGGAAACGCTTCAGGGGCTGCTTGGATTGGGGAACTGTCTCCTCTTCATCGAAGAGGATCGAATTTACCTGGTTATTCGACGCTGCATCTGGAGTGGTCTGAGGTGCGGGAACTGTGAGCACTCGGCCGCTGCGCTGGAATTGTTTCAAGCGCACTTGCCGAGCCTCCATCTTTTTTCGAGCCAGCAACGCCTCTAACTCGGCAATTGTCAGCTCTTCTGCCAGCCGTCTACCCTTCGCCATAGGTCATCCATAAAAACCAAATTCTCTGAAGGGAATGTTGCAGGAAAG
Organism: Anaerolineales bacterium; assembly: GCA_034430795.1. GTDB lineage: Bacteria > Chloroflexota > Anaerolineae > Anaerolineales > E44-bin32 > E44-bin32. The sequence goes on from DAOUDJ010000018.1 coordinate 1,717, forward strand.
ATGCCGCAGTAAACTACCTCACAGCAAGCAGTGGGGCATTGACCCTGACTTCAAACGGAGCCGCAATTGACATGGGAATGTCCTTTAGCTCCTCAGTCGAGTCCATGGGCCGGTTTACATCGGCCCGCGCAGCGATGTTGATCGCTGCTACGTGGTCTGCAGGGGCAACGAACCCACATGACGAACACGCGAACCAATCACGAGACTTGCGATTGGCCTTGGAGATATGCCCACAAAGGGGGCAGAGTTGAGATGTGTATCTTGGATCAACCATGGCTACAGCTACACCAGCCAGCCGTGCTTTGTAGGTCACGAACTGCCCGAGCTGGTGGAAAGCCCAGTTGTGATGTCGGGTTCGCTGTCCGCGCCGAACTCTTACCCTCTTGCGGATACCACTCAAATCTTCGAGAGCGATCCCGCAAGAGGTGCGTTTCGCAGCCCCGACGAGAGCCTTGCTGATACAGTGGTTGATGTGTTTCTGGAAGCGTGCGAACCGCCCGGAGAGCTTTATGAGTGCACGCTTGGCGGACCTTGTGCCGACCGACTGGAGTATGGCTCGGCGCTTCTCATACCACTGGCGTCTGGCATCCAACTCTTTGCCAGAGAATGTATCGCCATTAGATGTGGTCGCCAGATTGACAATGCCCAGGTCTATTCCAAGCCACCCTTCAGGATCATCGGGGTCAGGCTCCTCGACCTCGCAAACTTGATGGAGATAAAAGGCCCCATCGCGATAGATCAAGTTGGCTGCGCCCCGCAAGCCCTGCTCGATCATTGCCTTTTGACGTGGGCCAAAGGCGGCCAGGATCTTAAGCCGTCCTTCTAACGACCAGATGGAGACAACGGGTTCGTCCTGTTTGGTGCGCCAAGAGAGGATACGTTGATCATAGGAAATTGAACCTTGAGGTTTGAAAGCACGCTTCGTCTTGCGGTCGAGCTTGTACGCATCAGTCACTTTGGCAATGCAGCGAATAACAACTTGAGAAGACAGGCCCGGGAACTTCTGGCGTGTCTTCTGATAGAAGCGCTTCTGGAGTTCGTATCGTTTGAAACAATGGTTTTCCCAGGCAAGCTCGCTGATATAGCCACAAGCGGCATTGGCAGTTTCCAATGTCCGCTTGAGAGCGATGACCTGATCTGGTGTGGTCTGGAGTTTGACTTGAGCGATAAGGTTCATAGATTCAGCATATCACAAGTTCAAAGAACTAAAATAAAGGAGAGGGCAGCTTTCTCCCCTTTGCAAACTAAAGGGTATCCGCCGTCAAAACTAGTGAATTCGCTGGGATTATACTCGAATGCCCTTTTCAACACCTGCAAGAGGTTTTAGAATTGGATGGGGTTAGTATATAACCTGGAATTATCGATACGCGTCTTCCCGCTTTTTCACCCGTAAAACCTGTATCTTTCTACCTTCAATGTCATACCGGAGTCTCAAGTTTCCAACTCGCCATCGATACTGTCCAGTTTCTGCCGCAACAACCTTCCGACCCCGATATGGTTCCAACTGAATTCTGCCCAATGCTCTTCTTACTCGTACCTGATCTTCACGAGAGATCCTTCGCATATCCTTGAGAAAACGCTGAGCGATGACCAGTTCGTACTCATTGGCATCATCAGTCATTTGATCTCAAGACCCAATTCCGTCTCAGTAAAACCAAATTCCTTGTCCAGCACCTCCAAATTGAGTGTGCGCCCTAACCGAATATCCTCACGGGCTTCCGCAATGCTAGCTAGATATTCTTTATCTTTAAGCTCATCTGCGGTTTCTAGTAACTCAATAAGCTCGAGATATTGGTCCATACCAATTACAACTGCCTGGGGTCTGCCCATTCGAGTGACGACAAAGAGACTCCGGCCACGGGCAGCCTCATCGATCATCGTACCAAAATGATTACTGGCCTCTGTTGCAGAAATTGTCTTGGGTATAGGGTTACCTATCAATGTTACACCTCCAAAAGAACTTCAATATTATGAATAGTTTAGCTAAACTAGATAAATTATAGCATTTAAAGAGAAAGAGTCAATCAAGGCGATTCAGGACAAGTAGCAGTGCACCATTAACCGCCAAAAAACCTGCAATAGGACCTCAATGAGTATTATGTTCGGCGGGATGAGAACTGACATTATCCATTTGTGTTGGAATTCAGGAGTATCAGTCCTGGTGATCCACCGCTTCCATTGATTTGCGGCCTCATTGACCCTCGTGTATAACGACGTCAACATTTTGGAGGGAACACTATGAGCTATCGGTATGCAGTAATTGGTTCAGGCCGGCAGGGAACAGCAGCCGCTTTCGACCTGGGAAAATTCGGATCGGCTGAACTTCTGTTGATGGCTGACACAGACCGCGCGCAAGCGGAGCAATCTGCCGCACGTATCAATGAATTGCTCGAGGCAGAGATCGCACAGCCTCTTACCCTCGACGCAAGCGATACTGAAGCAGTTATCAGCGCATTAAGAACCCACAAGATTGACGCTTTCATCGGCGCAACGCCGTATCATCTCAACCTGTCACTCACGAAAGCGGCAATCGAGGCCTCGTCCGGCATGACCGACTTGGGCGGGAACAGCGACGTCGTACAGGAACAATTGCTGCTCTCCAGTGAAGCCGAGAAAGCCAAAATCGCCATCGTTCCCGATTGCGGCCTTGGTCCGGGCATGACCACCACACTCGCCCTTTACGCCATGGAGCAGCTCGATGAACCAGAGGATGTCTACATCTGGGATTGCGGACTTCCTCAAGACCCGCAGCCTCCTTGGAATTACAAAGTGACTTTCAGCATAGGGGGTCTTACGAATGAGTACTCGGGGGACTGCCTGTTCATCCGTGGAGGCAAAACCGTACGTATCCCCGCCCTGGAAGAATTGGAGATCCTCGAGTTTCCTGAGCCCATAGGGAAGCTGGAAGCCTTTACAACATCCGGCGGGGTGACAACTGCTGCTCAAACGTTCGCAGGTAAGTTAAGGACACTCCAGAATAAGACTATGCGTTATCCCGGTCACTTGGCACAGCTAAAAGTGATTCAGGAACTGGGTTTGCTCGAAGAGGAGCCGATCGAGGTTGCCGGAGAGTCCTTGATTCCCCGCCAAGTCCTGCACACACTTTGGGAACCGCAGATCCGGGCCGAAGCGGATATGCGCGATCTGGCGATTATCCGCATCCTCGCGAAAGGTAAGAAAGATGGGAAAGATGCGGATGCACATATCGATCTCTTTCTCTATTACGACGAAGCCACTGGCTTTACTGCCATGGAACAAGGTACCGGTTGGCATGCTGCGATTCTGACGATCGCGATAGCAAGTGGGCGCGTCACCCACGGCGTTATCCCCTTAGAGAAGGCCATGTCGGGAAGTGATTTCGTCAGGGAAGCGGCGAAACGCGGCTTTAATGTCAAACTCGACCTATGAGAACAGGTCACTCATTTTGCAGCGCACGCGAAGGGATGGTTATTCGCCTCGATGCAGGCTTGCTCTCTTAGTCTTCTCGCAACGCATCAAGACCCTATCAGCATTGTCATTCTTGAGTATCCTTCGGCTTCGCTCAGGATAAACTCCGCGACGAAGAATCTCCCCCATTGAACAATACCGACAGCGTTGTGGTCCACTCAGACGGAAAACCCTGAGCAGCTATGCCTTCTCCTTGAAAAAGCTGACCCCGGAAACCTTGCAAATATAGTGCCGGGGTCGCTGTATTTGTCGTTTCAAAGGATACCGATAGAAACCTAAATCAAGAAATCCTCCGCATCGCCGTTGATCACCATGCGTATCTGTATCACCAATCGATCTGCTTGATCCATTGCGAGTCGCAATCGTTTCATTGGCTCAGTCATACCCGCTTCCAGCGAGTCGCGAATGCCATGCAGCTGTGGAATAAGAACGTTGTCGGCGTAGCTCAAAGCTTGGTTCACATCTTGAAAATCTTTCTGATGGGAGTATTCCAATAGTGCGATAAATCCCTTCAGATCCTCCCTTAATGCACTTATCGTTGCTTCCAGTTCTTCTGTGGACTTAAGCTGGTCGGCAACACGCTCAAGGTTATCAAGAACTTGCGGAAATGTGATCATATGTCACCCCTACATTTTCCTGAAGTTTGACCTGTATTCAGTATATACCCAATATACTCCGCCAGAGAGATCGGAAGCCAGCAATGATGTGCGCGTCGGTTAGGTAAGGCGAAGTCACGATCCATTCTTCGCGTAAACGCTGCGCTTAAGTTCGGCGAGGTAGGGAAGCGTGCGGTACGTCTCCGCGTAGTCTAACCCGTAGCCGACGACCCATACGTCAGGGATGGTGAACCCGAGATAATCGATCGGCTCATAGGTCACATCCCGCTCCTTCTGCACTAAAACACAGGATTTCAATGACCTCGGCCGACGACCTTGTAAGGTCTTGTGCAAATAGGAAAGCGTTTGGCCGGTATCGACAATATCCTCGATGAGCAGAATATCCCGGTTCTCGATGGGCTCACGAAGATCCATAAGGATCCGTACTGCGCCGCTCGATGTGGCGCTATTCCCATAACTTGAAAGGGCCATGAAATCGACGACGTGAGGGATCGTGAGCTCGCGCACAAGGTCCGCCAGGAAGATGAACGCACCCTTCAGAATCCCCACAAGGTAAAGGTTGTCATTCTGGCGATAATCCTCTGAGATCTGCTGCGCCAGCTCCGCCACACGAAGGCTGATTTCCTCCTGCGTGAGGAGAACTCTTTCTAGATCTGGATTGATGTTAGACATCCAATTATCCCTTTCAGAGACTTGGAAACGAGATCTCAGGATTTGATTTTCTGCGTCGGCTCGGCAGAACGACCATCACAAAATCTATGTTCCCCGCTCAAACGCTGCAATGTAGATCAATAATAATTAAATTGTCGATTTATACAAGTTTGCAGTCTAAAAACTTGCCTTTGTATGGGTGTTAGTCCTGCTCAAGGCAATGCATGAAGGATCAAACCCACCGGCGGGGGCGAATCTGAGTTTGACCGCTTCGCCGAGGCTGCCCTTAGGTTGGATGCGATTGTTTGTTCTATTGAACCTAAATCCAGAATAACGTATGATGAGAATTACATCGCAGACTAGCATAGTAGCGGGGAATCAACTCACTTGCGTCATTGCCCGACTTCAGCCGAGGTCGGGCTTTCTTTATGCCCCTGCGCCTCAGCTCGTAACCGTTATGCAATCTTATGACAATAGCAGCAGCCGATGAATAGAGAGGCACCATTGGCACAAAATGGAACATGGGAGCGGAAGGGAGGGATGCATAGGCTTTTTAGCTTCTCACCGGCCGCAGGCAGCCGAGTCGTTATGCTTGCATAAGATTTCTCAACTCATTTAAGGAGGAAACACTATGAAACTCAGCACATTCATGGCAATCGCCGCTGTCCTCGCCCTTGGGTTCGGATT
>DAOUDJ010000019.1:0-40056 GCA_034430795.1 Anaerolineales bacterium
CATTGAGGTCTATCCCAAAGGTGCCATCGTTATCAGCACAGGAAAATGCACCAGCAAGTACGTGCAGATCAAAACCGGCAAGTGTTGGATACACAGGCTGGCCGTCGTCGAACTGGATTAGGTTGAAAATCTATCCGCTTGATTATTAAGGTGATAAAAAAAAGGGCTGTGCAACAGGTCAGTAGATGTTGTCGGAATAGGTATATTTCTTATCGGAACGATTGCCTACTTCGCAAGCAAAAAGAAACCCGGTTGGTTGTGGGTTAGCGGATTCGGCGGCGGCATGATAGTCGCTGCCATCTGGATGCTCACGCTTATTGAGTTGATCGAAAGAGGTTACTAACGGCATCAATCAGTCCTCGTGACTGTTTTGTACGGCCAATGAATCGATAATAAGCGAAAGGGGACCCCCATGCCAGAGACTGAAAGCCATAAACGAGCAAAAAAGAAGGCGGCAGGCAAGAAAGGCCAGACTGAAAAGCCGCTCAAAGGAGGAGGTCGTCTAGACGCAGCTACACAGGGTCGTGCGACTGAAGTCGAGCGAAGTGGAAATAAGGCCGCCCTCCGAAAAGCTGCCAGGCGCCTAAAGAATAGTAGGAAAAAGCAAAAAGTTCTTCAAGTTCCCCAGAAGGATATGGATAAGGCCTCAGCAGCGATGCGTGAGGAAGGTGTCTCTGGCACTGTGAAGAATATGACTGGTACAAAGCGCCGCTCTATTCCTAAATAGAAATAATCTGAAACTTTACAGCCTATCCTCCCCTCAATCTGGCAGAAGTTGCTTTACCCATCCCCTTTTCTTGCGGATTGTGCGCTGCAGCATCTATAATCTTTGTATCGTTTTCGTCTGATACGAGCTATCCTTCACAATCTTCACAACCCTTAAATTCCAGATCGCATCTATCCAGGGGCGCTCGGCTCAGTTCAACTTGAGATTATGTGGCGGCTCTGCGCCACATGAATCTCTTAATTCGTTAGGCCGCTACAGAAATTGATTAAGTTGGAGGTGAACGCGTGGGTGAGAGGGAAGTCGTAGAGAGTTATGCAAGGCAGTTTGCTACGTTCGGACCAATGGTCGAGCAGGTCCGTTCTTCCGCTCGAAGCAGACTTGTCTGGTTTGTAGCACTCGCAGGTTTCGTCATTCTTAACGGCAAATCCCTCTGGGATCCTCTGGCCGGCTCATCCTTCACTGGCATCCTCCTTGGCGCTACTAATCGCGCCTTGGGTGACCGCCGCGCTCATGGCCGTCGTCACGCATTTCGTAATCGATGAAGCAAAAGTCAAAGACGACCTCTATGCCGTCAAGAAGGCAGCTGCTATCGATCTCTACCTAGAAAGCCTCATCGAAGGAAACGCCGACCCTCGAGAGATGCTGGCAATCATCAACGATACCTCAGAGGACCTCAAGAGCCCTAAGGCAGCGTCCGAACGCTATAGCAGGCTTGCCCGCACCCTAGAGCGTGTCACTTTCCTGATTCTTATTCTAGGATTCCTTTGGTCGGTCTTTGGCCCCTTTCTACTCGCATCTTGCGAGGGTGCAACATCGATGTAGCAGGCGGCCTTACGTATTCGCTGGAGGCGACAGGGGATGCTGCGTGATTTCCAATCGATGGTAATTGATCGGGTTCCGGGAATTCCTTGCGATGGTCCGAGCCCCGGCGCCTCCCCGCAAATTGCGCGGGACTTCGCAGCTCAAAACCGTTAGGCAGAAATATCTAATTTACAAATATCCATGATACGCTATGTGTAGAAATTATTTATATATATTACATCCGCCAATTTTCAGGAGGGTAAAGCCATGGCTCGTCAAGACCGTTTCGATTTAATAAATTCAATAGAAACCGAAACAGATTCTCGACTCCTTTCCCTCTTTGCTGGAGATCGAAGGGGAATGGAAACTAAGATTGCTCAAGATATATTCCCTATGTTTCATCGACACTTGATGAATATTGGAAGGCAAGAAAAAATCAGCCTTTCTTTATATAGCGTCGGTGGAATAACCATAGCAGGATATGGTTTGGTTAACCTCATCCGGGAATTCTGCGAAGAGTTTCAAGTCATTATTCCATTTAGGGCACTGAGCACCGCAACTCTCATTGCCTTGGGGGCCGACTCGATTGTGATGACGCCAATGGCCCAGTTGAGCCCAATTGACCCTTCTGTGGAACATCCACTTGGACCACAGGTTCTTTTACCCGGGCATACAGATCAAAGGATTGTTCCTGTAAATGTCGAGGATGTAAATGCATACTTAGACTTAGCAAAAAGGGAATTCAACCTCAAAAATGAACAATCACTTACAGCAGCATTTGAGACTTTATCTGATAATATTCACCCACTAGTCTTAGGTGCTGTTCAAAGGTCAAGGGAGGAAATCGGTTTCCTTGCCACCAAGCTTATGGAATATCATACTCCAAGTAAACATAAAGTTAAAAGAGTGGTACACAAGCTTATACGAGAGAGATTTTCACACAGTTATATTATTGGTAGAAGCGAAGCAGAGACTGAGTTTGGCTTGAATGTAATCCAACCACCCGAAAGTCTGAATAACTTGATTATCGAGCTATTTAACGAATATAATGAAGTTACCAGAATTGATACTCCCGTTATTCCTGAGGCTTTACTGGGACAACAGGACCAGGGCGTTTTTAGTTTCAATCGTGCGATAATTGAAATACCTGGCTTAACTTACGTCTTCCGTACGGAGAAAGAAATTACGCGTGTAACAATTCAGCAACCTGATGCTCCAATTCCAATAGTTGGATACCAAGAACGCCTTCTTAATGAGGGTTGGTTAGAGGACAATAACCTCTAAGGGGATACCGATGGGAAAAATTAAGAAAAATAAACGGTTGCCAATTTATCATTCAATGCGTACTGCCGGGCTTTCATCGTTTCACCAATTAACTGATTCAACCAGCGGTGTATTGTTTTCAGTAGAAGATACTGATACTGGCTCCACGGTCTATGTCACGGGTACTTTTCCTCCTTCCTTCTTCGAGAAACATAAAGAAGCAGATAAGAAGCCGTAAACATATATCACCTATTAATCGACCATCCTGTTGAATAAAGGATGGTCTTTTTTATTATCTTATGAGCGCGTCTGCTTGTATTCAATTGCGATAATTATTTTAGCCAAATTGCATATAGGAATCGTTACATTCCGTAATTTCTGCCTATCCTCCCGCTGCAGCCGACCCCGCTGGCTTTGGCTGGTGGGGCTATGTTTTTGCAATTGCCGGATTATGCCTATAATAGTGCAAGCCTCTGGGCGCGTCCCCCTCGCGTCTGGGGGCTTTTTGATTAAAGAAAACGACCTTGTGCAATTGAAAATTGCTGAGTCTGCAATGTTGGGTTAGACTAAACTTGAAACCACAGAAAGACCTGAAGAGAATCCCATAAACCTCCCCGCCCCCTCCTCGACCATTATTTCTGGAAATAATCACCCCAAGGGACGCTCACGTCCAGTCTAAACTACTCCGCTTATGCTATAGTCCAAACAAGCAGTTGAGAAATTGTGAAGGGGGAGTATTAAGGTGATCGTATGTTTGGCAAGCGAACAAACGTGCTATACTGAAGCATCAATTGAGTCGGTCGAGGTCTATGCGCCTCACCAGTGGAGATTGACACCCACGCCGCCAAACGAGGGCAGCGTGGGTTTTTTGTTTTTGGCTACCATCGGTTGAAATGGACAAGACGGCCTGTATAATAATCGGTAATCTTTACAACTAAAGCCCTACTTAAACGGCACAGCCGCTAATGACAGCGGCCAGCCGGGGGCCAGTCGAGGGGCTGCTCGACTAGCAGGTTAACTATATCAAAGTCCCTCGAAAAAGTAAATTTTTTGAGGGATTTCTTTTATCCGCATCCGGCGGGACCGGTAGCAGCCGGTTATTAGCGACAACACGAGGTGAGCGATGGAATACTTCCCGAAGGGTACTCTGGATGGGTGCCAGCCGAAAACGAGGTACGGATACACGCGAATGGTAACTAGGTTTGATGAGTTTCTCGAAGTACCAATAATTGATGCGACGGTAGAGGATTTCAACCGCTGGGTGGATCTCAACGAGTGGGGATCTCCAACCCCCGCAAATCCCAACCCTGGGAATGAAACTAAAAAGCTAGCCCTGAATGCTATCAAGACATTCCTCCGGGAAGTCCTCTGCGTGGAAGATCACCCACTAATTCAACATACATTCAAACATCGACAAGGGCGGCACCGAAAGACGTTGTCGTTTGCCGAAAAAGAAACAGCACTTGCTGATATGGCCAGAATGACACGCCCTCGAATCCTTGTGGTCCGGAACACCGCATTCATGAAAATACTATGGGACACAATGACGCGCAGGCACGAGCTGGCAAACCTATTAATGGATGACCTGGACCTTGATCGAGGTTTTATAACGATCTGGGCGAAAGCACATAATAGGCAAGGTAAGCGTGAGCAGCTTAAGAAGCTATCCCCCGAATCAAAGAAAGCCCTAAAAGCATGGTTAGACATTCGGCCACAATTCAGCCCCAATGGCTGCCCCTACGTATTTATTACCAGGGACGGCGAACAGTGGGCGTCCGATTCAGTGGCTAGTTTTTTCAAGCGTTTGAACAAGCGGCTCAGCTTCTCGATCTATCCCCACGCATACCGTGGCGGGGGTGCAACATATGCACTTGAACAAGGGATTCCTGACAGAATGGTTATGAAAGCAGGTGGATGGGACAGTTGGCCCGTTTTTAAAAGGTACACCGAGAAGGTGTCACTGAATCGCTTCGGGGAAATGATGTGGGGGGAAGATGCCTAGTTATCAAAAGGTGCTGAGCGGGGTAGCAGCCCCGCCCAGCGACAACACGAGGGGCGTCCTCCTTCACAGAAAGAACAGCTCCCCGAGGCTCCTCGGGTTGGACTCGAACCAACAACCTACCGGTTAACAGCCGGTTGCTCTGCCGATTGAGCTACCGAGGAACGTGCAGGGATTATAACCGTCCCTGTTTTTGCCCGTCAAGAAGGTTTATTAACTGGATGGATATCCCGCATGACCATCAAGCCCCCCGTGCTCGATTATAATCAGCGCGTGATCAGCGAAAGCGAAACTTCTTCGAAGAGCGTCCGGCGAAGACGCCTGGTGAACGCGATCGTTTTCGTTCTAACGGCGCTCGTGGCCGGGTTGTGGTTGTACTACACACCGGATGGTCTCCTAGGAAAAGCAGATGCCATCGGTTATGCGGTGTGTCACCGGATCGACCTGCGCTCCTTCCATCTGGGAGCGCGGCCGCTTCCGCTCTGCGCTCGCGACACCGGGATGTTTCTGGGGGCATTGATCGCTTTTGCGTATTACGCGCTTCTACGTACGAAAGCCAGCCTCTATCCAACCCGGGGTGTGCTCGCGGCAATCGGAGTGCTGGGGTTAACCTGGGTTGTGGATGGGGTGAATTCTTTTCTCTCGATGCTTCCCTCGGCAATGCAGATCTATACCCCTCACAACACCCTTCGTCTGATCACCGGCAGCCTGGTTGGGATCGCGCTCGTGACGCTGGTGTACCCCGTTTTCAGCCAGTACGCGTGGAAGGATTGGAAGTCAGAGCGCATCTTGCGCTCGCCGCGCGAACTGCTTGTGCTGCTTGTACTTGCCGGCGTTGTTGACCTAGCGATACTGAGCGAAAACCCGCTTCTGCTTTACCCTTTGGCTCTATTGAGCAGCCTCGGGGTTCTGCTCCTTCTTACGCTGGCATACACGTTGATCACGATCCCGCTTCTGCGAAGAACACAGAAGGCAGACACCTGGCGTGATCTGATCGTCCCGCTCGCGGCGGGATTTACGCTCGGCTTGCTTCAGATTGGGTTGATTGATCTGTTGCGTTATACTTTGACCGGAACCTGGGATGGGTTCCACTTGTAGAGGAGAAGAAAATGGACCCATTGAGCGGTGTTTTCGCTGCATTTGGACTGGCCGCAAGCGCCGGGCTGAACGCCTACATCCCCATGTTGATCCTGGCGCTGCTCGCCCGCTTTACGGATTTGATGACGCTTACCACGCCCTGGGATGCGATCAGCAGTTGGTGGGTGATCGGCATCCTGGTGGTTCTCAGCGTGGTTGAGTTCTTCGCAGACAAGATCCCGGTGGTGAACCACGTCAATGATGCCATTCAAACCTTCGTCCGGCCTGTAGCCGGGGGTATTGCATTTGCCGCGAGCGCGAATGTGATCACGGATGTCAGCCCCATCTTGAGTGTTGTTGCCGGGCTGTTAGTCGCCGGCAGCGTGCATGCGGCTAAATCCGCCGTCGTTCGCCCGGCGGTCACCGCTGCGACGGGAGGCATCGGGAATGTGCCCGTCAGCATAGCCGAGGATGTGATGGCGATGGTCATTTCCATCTTGGCCATCGTAGTGCCGGTGTTCATCGCCTCGATTTTGATTGTGGTGACGGCGTACATCGTCTGGATTTTGTGGCGTCGAGCGAATGCCCGAAAAGCGCTCTGACGTTCAGGGCGCTTATCTTCATTTGAACTAATTAAGAGCCGGTATTTTGAGTTAGGTCAAACTCTTGGGCCATTCTCCGCTGCGAGCTTGGAGAATGGCCCTTTGCGTGCCTCGACCCATCGCTTTAGTTCCTCGAGCGCCGACAGGGCGTTATCGCGATCAGACTCGCTGAGTTCCATCTCATCGAACTCATCTTCATCCAGCACTCGCAAGCGGCCGTCCGGGGTTACAAGCAAATCCAGCGCCAGGTCCTCGGCGTAGATATGCCCCTGTTCAAATCGAGCCGGGCGGGTGATGTTACAGTACCAGCCTTTCAGATGGTCGTCCCCGGCATCGTGTATCTCGAAGATGTTAAACCAGCGATCGCTGTAATAGGTCTCAACAAAGCGATCGCCCTCCCGAAAAGTTAACTCAAAGAATTGAACATCAGCACGTTCGAAGCGTGCTCCGAGCGTGAGACTGGTTCCCTTTTCCTCAACAAGGCTGCCGCTATAGCGGAAGATCTCAACACCTTGCTCATTGAGTTTGTGAACCGTTATGGCGTTGCTCATCCTTTAGCCTTTATTTGGGCCTGTCCCAAATGCGGGGCTAGATGGTTACCCCGAGCGCTTCGAGAAGCTCGGCGAGGAGTGAGGAGAAGACCAGTTCGGTGACCATAGCTTGCCGGCGTGGGCGGGTCAAAGGGACATCGACTGTCTTGACAATCCGTCCTGGGCGAGGGCTCATTACTGCTACGCGATCACCCAGGTATATGGCTTCCTCAACATCATGCGTGATAAAGATGACGGTTTGACCAAAACGCCGCCAGACCTCGAGCAGCCAATCCTGAAGTTCACGGCGGGTGAGCGCATCCAAGGCTCCGAATGGTTCGTCTAAGAGCAGGATCTTTTTCTCGGCGAGCATCGTGCGCTGCAGCGCGGCCCGTTGGCGCATACCCCCCGAGAGCGCGCTGGGGTAGCTGCTGGCGAAATCCTCCAGACCGAAGAGAGGCAGCATGGATTGAGCGCGGGCGCGCGCTTCTCCCCGCGGCACACCGGCGAGCTCCAAGGGGATGATCACATTGTCAAGGATGTTCCGCCAGGGGAGCAGAAGATCGCGTTGGGGCATGTAGCTCACCCGGCCGATTCGATTGGGGCAGATTTCCCCGTCGAGATAGATATCCCCGTCGTCGGGTTCTAACAACCCCACTAAGAGGTTAAAAAGTGTACTCTTGCCGCATCCCGAGGGGCCGATCAGCGTGAGAAACTCGCCCTCCTCGACGCGGACAGAAACATCATCGAGAGCTCTAACCGATTGACCATCTGCACGGAAGGTCTTGCTAACCCCCCGGAGTTCGACGCTTATCTTACGCACCGGATTACTGGCTCCCTGGAAGGTATTCGTTGGTGAAGGCATCTTCTGCTTGAATGGATTCGGCGAGGATTCCATTCTCAACCATCCACGCAGAATATGCCTGCCAGACTTGGAGGTCTTGCTCTCCCCACCGAGAGGCGTCAGCCTGATAGCGGGGTGATAGCCACGATTGGCTTCTACGAACGAGTTCCTCGTTCAGCTCCGGGACAGCCTCAAGCAGGATTTCTGCGGCCTGGTCGGGGTTGTCGATCGCAAAACGATAACCGCGCGCAATCGCCTCGAGGAAGGAGCTCACTACTTGCGGGCGTTCCCGGATCGTCTTTTCACTGGCGATGAAGACCGGCGTGTAGTAATCCGGGATGCAACCGAACCAATCCTCCATCATCACGATCTGCAGATCAATGCCTTCGTACTCAGCCTGGATGCCCTGCCAGCCGTAGAATATCCAGGCCAGATCGGTCAGGGCTTCATCGAGGAGCGCCAGAGGGTCCGAAAAACCTGTGTTGACGATCTCGAGGGTTTTAAATTCGCCTCCGTCGCAACTCATGAGCACATCGAGCGTCGGTGCCTCGAATGGGCTGCCGAACGAGCCGTAGCGCAGGCCTTCCCAATCACGAGGGGAGTGGACACCGAGATCGGCACGTGAAGCGAAGCCAGAGGAGTTATGCTGGATAATTGCCGCTATGGACACGATCGGCACATCATCGGCGCGGGCGAGCGTAACCTGCTCCTGGAAGCTGACGCCGAAGTCGGCAACCCCCGCAGCGACAGTATGTTCGGCATAGACCTCACCGGGCTCGATAATCGTGACGTTCAACCCCGCGTCCCTGAAGTAGCCGTTAGCCTGGGCGACGTAAATGCCCGTGTGGTTTGTGTTCGGAACCCAATCCAGCATTAACGTCACATCCTGCTGGGTAGGGGATGGGGGCATCTCACTCTGTCTTGCACAACCGGCCAGGATGAGCGTGAGTATGAGTATAGGGAATGTAAACCGTCTGATTCGCATGATAATGTTCCTCATAAAAGACATACACCGGATCGATATCCCGGGCGCCTTAATAGATGCCGGTGCCCTCCCAGTGTTCTTCACGCTGGGCGGTGTGGTACCACGGAAGCACGGCGCGCTCCAGGGCGTAGACCAGCGTATAGAGACCAATGCTGATGACCGAGGTCACGACGATGGCTGCAAATACTTGATCCGTAGCCAACGCATTCTTCGAGCGCAGCATGTAGAGACCGAGTCCAGCCGAACCGCCCACCCATTCTGCGATTGTCGCACCGACGACGCTGTAGGTGACAGCAATACGCAGGCCGGAGAAGAAGGATGGCAGCGCGGCGGGAAGCCGAACCATGCGCCATATCTGGCTGCGCCTGGCTCCCATAGAGCGCAGAAGGGCGACTAGATCCGGGTCTGCCGAGGCGAGCCCATCCGCCGTATTGACCGCCAGCGGGAAAAAGCAGATCAGGATCACGACAAGGACCTTCGGCAGAAGCCCAAAACCGAACCAAATGATGAGCAGCGGTGCGATCGCCAGAATCTGCACGGTCTGTGAAGCGACCAGGAGTGGATAGAGGGCCCTGCGCAGAAAGTTTGAGAGGTCCATCACGCCGGCAATGGCCACACCGAACACGATGGCGATGCCAAGACCGATGGCTGTTTCCGCCATGGTCGTCTCGATCGCGGGGAGCAGCACATTCCAGGTTTCATTTATGGCCTGTGCAACTTGGATTGGCGAGGGGAGGATGAAGGCCGAGAGACCGCTGCGAACGGCGACGGTCTGCCATACGAGCAAAACGAAACCCACGAGCAGGAGCGGCGGAAGAGCCTCCTGCCAGAAGCGTGTCGCTCGAGGCTGGCTGCCTTTGTCTCTATCGTTCATGCACTAAGGTCTCCCAGGTTTGTGCTGAGTTCATGGTCAACGGCTGCGATATTTAGCGACCTTCTCTTCGATTGAGGTCCCGGTGGTGCTGTCGCCGATTTTGATCAGCGTTACTACCCTTTCCGCACCGGCTTCGAAACAGGCCAGATGAGCCTGTTTCGCGACCTCAAGCAGGGTGTCCAGCTGCCCCTCCATCACGGTCTCCATCGGACCGACCTCGTATATAACGCCGCTCTCCGCGATGACTTCGATGGCGCGGCCAACAATTCGGTACACATCCTCATGCAGAGGCAGCACCTGAACGGCAACATTTACGGTGCGTTCGGGATCGATGGTCATATTCTGCAGCCCTCCATTATTTACATCCCCTCCGATTCCCCCGAAACAAAACCACATGTTCAAGAGCACGCAACGAAGGATTTGCCGCGGCTACGCCGCCTGAGTATGCACCGCGAGCAAGATCCCCGCTTCCAAGTCCACGCGGCAAACATCCTGTTCCAATATGTTGCTGACACCACGGGCAGGCCCGAAGCAGAGCGTCTCCCCCTGCAGCGGATAGGCTAATCCGGTGGTGGTAACACCGATTACATCCCCCTTTAATGGGATCAGGCTCAGCGTATCGCCCGGAGCGCCCGCAAACTCATCTCCGGGAGGGCGAATCAGCCAGGCGGTTTGGCGACCGAGCCAGATTTCTGTGCGGATCGGGGATAAAGCCTCGAGTGTGAGCAGATGTATGTTCGCCATGACCATGTCCAACCGGTCACCGACAATGCCGACGACCGCAATTTCGGCCGCACCTTGTTCGACGGCACGCAGCAGCGCCAATTCGAGGTCGGTTTCGTTCTTCTCGGCCTTATAGTGTTCAAATTGCGTGCCTTGCGCTCGAAGGGTCTCGCGCTGAGCGTCTTCTATTGAGTCGAGGTCTCCGATTAAAAGATCGATTATTAAACCAAGTGTAGAAGCATGGCGGTTGCCCCCATCTGCGGCAATTATCTGATCGGGGTTCCAGGCTTCGATGCGCGCCTTGAGCACGGGGCCATCCAGGAGTTCTCCGTTTGCGAGGATGAGCGTGTGACGAACCATAGAAAAAACCACTCCTTGGGTAGGGAGTGGCTGTTGTTGGTGATGCAACGTGTGCTGCCATCCCTACGCCGGCATGATCCGGATCAGGTTCTGCGGGTCGAGGGTCGTAGCCCTCCTCTCAGTCCGGTTGGACTCCCCGTGCGTCTACTATCAAGATGCTAGAGGCAGTATAACAGTATTTATAAGGATCTGGTTTTAATCCAGCTTCTTAAAGCATCATTCGTTCAGCAGTCGTGCGATCGCCTGGTCGAGTTGTTCCAAGGAAAAAGGCTTAAGAATGTACTCCTCTGCGCCGGCATCCAGGCCTGCCTGAACTTCGGCTTCCTGTCCTTTCGCCGAGAGGAAAGCGACGGGGATATGGCGCAATTTTTCGCTGCGTTTGATCCTGCGGCACACCTCGTATCCGTCCATGCGCGGCATGCGTATGTCCAGCAGGACCAGATCAGGTTGTTCTGCCACTATGAGATCCCAGGCGCTCAAGCCATCGACTGCGGTCAGGACTTTATGGCCGTTATAGTGAAGCGCAAACTCGATGAGCTCGCGTATATCGCGTTCATCTTCCGCAATGAGAATTTTTGCCATCCCTAGCCCACACTCCCTGCTGCTTCATCTTCCGTGGTCACTGCTGGCAGCGACACCGTGAAGGTGGATCCCTTTCCCGGGATTCCATCCGAAGTGACCCAAATTCGCCCCCCGTGCATCTCGACCAGGTTAAGCACGATCGACAAACCCAGACCGGTGCCGGAGATACCCAGGAGGAGCGATTGCTCACCACGGAAAAAACGTTCGAAGATGCGCTCTTGTTCCAGCAGCGAGATGCCCATGCCATTGTCGATCACATCGATCTCAATTTGATCGCCCACGTGTCTGATGCGCATGCGGATCATGCCCCCTGCCGGTGTGAAATTGAAGCTGTTCTCGACCAGATTGGCCAGGATCTGCCGCACCCGTTCGAGGTCGCCCCTGAGTTTGGGGAGGCTCTGCGGGGCTTCGATCTGGAAGCTGATCACCTTGTCTTCCTCCTGGCTCCTGTGCTCAACGTGTTCACGCATCTCGTTCAGGAGCTGGTGAACATCCAGCGCTTGGAAGGAGAGCTTGGCTTTTCCGGATTCGAGGTGGGAGATGTCCAGGAGATCGTCAACCAGGATTTCCAAGCGGAACGTATTGCTGCGGATAATTTCGAGGAAGTGCCGCTGTTCGTCATCCAACTCGCCGGAGACATTCATCAAGAGCAGATCGACGAAGCCCTTGATCGATGTCATCGGCGTGCGCAGCTCGTGACTGACGGTCGCAACGAACTCGGATTTTAGACGGTCAACCTCAATCTCACGCGAGATATCGCGGAAGATTGAGACCGTTCCTAGGAATTCGTCGCCCAGGACGATGGGCGCCGGGTGGATCGAAATCACACGACCGTCTTCAAGCTCAAGCTGCTCGGTAAGGAACGCCACCCTGCCGATCGAGGCCGGGTTCTGGCTCCACGTGCGAATCGCATCTGCCCAGCGCGTGCCGCCGGCGCCGTAGACTCCGATGAAATCGAAAACAGGGTGCCCCACGACATCCTCGCTGCCAAGCCCGAGGATTCGTTCGGCGGATGGGCTGAAAAGGATGATTTCGTGGTTCGCGTCGGTCACGATAACGCCATCGGCGATGGAGTTGAGGATCCCACGCGACTGGCTAGCTTCGACCTGTTGGGAGCGCAGCATAGAACCCAGGCGTTCAGCTTGATCGCTGATCACATGGTACAACTCGGCGTTTTTGATGGACCCGCCGACCTGACCGGCAACCGCGCGCACCAACCTTTGTTGTTCAGGGGCGAAAAACCCCGCCTCAGTATGGGTGAAGAGCATCGCCCCGATCGCCTCATCGCCGACGATGATCGGCGTAGCAATAGCACTGCGCTGATCTTGCGCATCGTTTTCCAGAGCCTTCCATCTTGCGTCCTGGGTAAGATCATCGATAAGCACGGACTGGTTGCGTGACATGACCCAGCCGGGCAAGCCACCCTCCGGCTTTAAATCCGTGTGCAGGCTTCCGGGGCCCCTCTCTCCAAAATAGGCGCGCAGCTGAAGGGTGTCGCCCTCCGGCGACAGCAGCAGGACGTTTGCCTGGGCGGCGCCGATAAGTTCGCTGGTGAGAGCGAGCGTTCTCTCGAGCACACGATCGACGTCTAAGCTGGAGGATAATTCTGCCGAGATCCGTAGAAGTGCCTCAGCCCATTGGAGTGCACCGGTCGGGATTTCTTCCGCGAGGGGCGGAGCGCCGGAATCGACAGCGGACCCCGCGGCGGCAGGGACTGCTGTCTCGGGCTGGGGAGCGGTTTGATCTCGGGCTAATTTCTTCGATGCTTCGATCAGGGGCGAGCAAAGCCGCGAAAGCGAGGCCAGGATTTCGGCATCTCCCTCGGAGAACTTTGACTCTGCGTCCGTATTCCCGGCTAGGATTGCGCCGATCCGGTGATCATCGCCCCCTAAGGGGGTTATCAGAAGCGTGTGGATTTCCGCCTTCTTCACAAAGGGTCGAAGCCCCATCTGGTCTATGAGCTGCTCCTCACATGCGGCGTTTGTAATCCAGTATTTCTGGGTTTGCCAGATTGTCGAAAGCGGGTTCTCGGGTGGAGAGGCAAGGGCGAGATCCTCTGTTAGGATAGATGCGGATGCACCGAAGAATGGCGATTGACTGATGAGCGATTGTGAATCTTCTTCGAATAAAAGCAAACCTAGGACATCTGCGCCGACCCGGGCTGCTAGCGTTTTAGAAAGTTTCTCCAACAAGATTTCTGGTTCGTGAACCCAGGCTGCAGCTCCCTGGATATCGGTTATCCCCACAAATTCATCGACAAACTGCTGATGCTGAATGTGGAGTGTGAGGTTCGTGATCGCCAGCGCAACGGCTGCGCTGGCGGCTTCGAGCAATGCTTGATGGCGGCGGTCGTATGTGTGTGCTTCCTGGTGCGCCAGCTCCAGAGTGCCCACGATTTCATCCCGGTCAGCTAATGCGGCGCCCAAGTAGGACTTGAACGGGAATTCCGCCCGCCGCACCTTGGGTTGAACATCGCCCCTCTCGTCGACGTCGGGGAGCAGCAAGGATTCGCGGTGTTCGACCAGCCAGCCGGTGTAACCCTCCCCCAGGCGGTAAACATCATCCCCCAGGTTCGTGACAAAGTCGGCGGTGCGTGGCGAACAGAGCCGATGTGGAACGAAGTGGCCGGTCGTCCGATCGAACAGGTTAAGTTCAACGATGTCGAACGGGAGCAGATGAGAGATTCCTTGAAGGGCACCTTCGACGAGGGTGGATAAATCTTCAGGGTGGCTCAGCGCGGCATGCAGAGATAGGAGCGCAAACGGCAGCTCGCCGTCATGAGAAGTCGAGGGTTCTGCGCTCATGGCTGGCGAGGCGGTAACAACCGCCCCATCAGAGCGGTTCGGCCTGGCGTTTCGTGACGAACGCAGACTCCAGCCGATGCCGAACCCGATTAGGAGCAGCGCAAGTGCGATAAAGATGGGAACGAGGAGATCTTCTGCGAGCATGCTTTAAGAGGTCGTCGCGTCCATGCGCTGTGCCTCCATGGCAGCCTCTGTTATTTCGCGCAGGTCTTTGAATTCCTTCGCGGTTGAATCCAGCCGGCCGATGCTCATGGTCATTAATGGAATTTGAACCCCATCACCACTGCCCTGGGGCACGACTAAGTGACCCCGATCCAGATCTTCTTTTGAGTAGTGTTCTTTAATCCGTTCGCTGAAATTTTGTTTGAGCTGCTCACTGATTGTATCTGCGGCAGCAGGGACGGTGATGACGATGAAGTCACCCCCGCCGGCGTGCCCGAGGAAATCCTTCTCCTCCCCGTACTCCGCCAGGATTTCGCAGAACATCGCTGCCGTCATCCGTAGGCTCTCATCGCCAGTGACGAAGCTGTAGACTTCTTTGAAACCTTCGAATTGTTCAAGGCGGCAATAGAGCAACGACCACTCTTTTTTATTGACGAGCTCACGCAACTTCTCCTGGATGATAGCGCCGGTAGGGAGACCTGTGCGCGGGTCGATCAGGCGCTCACGCGCCGCGCGGGCGATGGCGTTCTTAACCCGCAGCTTGAGTTCTTCAATGTCGAAGGGTTTGGTGATGTAATCGTCGGCGCCGAGCTCCAACCCAGCGATGCGATCGCTGCGAGAGTCCTTCTGGGTTAGAAAAATAATCGGGATGTGATGGGTACGTGGAGATGCACGCAGTTCCTGGCAGACTGAATAGCCGTCCATATCGGGCAGCAGGATGTCCAGGACGATGAGATCGGGCATGTTTGCGTGTGTGGATGAGAGCGCGTCCGATCCGGTGGTGGCGAGGTCTACATCATAGCCTTGTCCGGTAAAGTAGATCCGGAGCATATTTCCAATGTCAGAGTCATCTTCAACAACAAGGATGCGGCCCTTCTTCATAACACTCCCTCCTTTTTAAAGATGGGCTCCGCGCCTAACGGAGAATGGGTCTGGAGGCAATTGCCTCCCTTATCAAATAGTACATGACAATCACATATTTGTGGACAGCGGCTCGGGTGATCGAAAACGAGAGGGACCGGACCGCCGGTTCTATGCTTTCATCTCCTCGAGGATGCTGTAAAGGAGTTCAAGGAGAACGGACTTCACCTGCTCCCGATTATTTGCCACGCACGGGAGCATCTTTACCTTCGAATCGAGACCGAGGGCGATACGCAGGTCCTCCACCTCCCATGCATCATCGAGATCCTGTTTGTTTGCGGCGACGACATATGGGGTAGGGGCGTACGCTCGGAAGGTTTGAAGGATGCCGCGTGCCTCACGGAAGGTCTCAGGTCGGGCGCTGTCCACCATGACCACGAACCCGAGCATACCTTCAGACAGGATCTCCCACATGAAATCAAATCGCTTCTGCCCAGGCGTGCCAAACAGGTAGAGTACCAGGTCGTCATCTACTGTAATCCGGCCAAAATCCATCGCCACCGTGGTCGTCTCTTTGATGCGTTCGGCCTCGGTGCTGATCTTGCGCTCGGTCGAGACAACGTCAATCTCACTGACAGATTGAATGAACGCCGTCTTACCGGAGTTGAATGGACCTGTGACGACCATCTTAACTGTTTGCATACGCCACTTCCCTTATAGGGACCTGATTCTCTGAATCAACTTATTTACGAGTGAAGTTTGCTGCTTCTTGTCAACAGGCGGCAATTTTTTGGCTTTTGTTGGCAGAGGCATACCTTCTGGGCGGATGATTTCAACCAGACCAGCTTGCACCAACCCATAGACAATGCGCCTGATCTCCAGGTCATTCATCTTATTAGTTTTAGCGATTTGTTTAAGCGTGTTCTTGGGGTTGATATAGGAGACGACCTTCCATTCTTCAACCGTGAGTTGGACATCACGAATATTGGCGCCCGGCCGGTCGACGAAGGTAAGCGCCATATCAAGGCTTGGGATCTCGTCTTTAAGCAGTTCCCATTCCTGCGTCTGGCGGGAGCCTTCCATGATGATATTTTCGAGGTCCATGCGGACGGTGATTGCATCGGTGGGCGGCAGGACATCGTTATCGAAGCGGAAAAGACCATCGATCCAGGTGAAGAGTTGATAAACAATATCAAGGGCGTACTGTTGGATGCTGCTCAGGATGACCTGCTGGGAGAGATAACCAGCGTTAATTAAGAGCAAGCCAAGCCCCTGGTCACTCTTTTCTGTCGCATTTCCCTTGATGACGGCTGCTTGTTTGGCGGTGATCTTCCCGGCGCGGGTGAGGATGCCGGTCAGACTTCCGTCCTCATTCCCCATTTGTGCGTAAATTAGTTTTCCGGCGCGGAAGGAAACCCAGGAAATGGCATCCGGACCCTCGACCGTGAGCGTGCCGGTTTTCTGGGCAATGTTGATCAGATTCAGAAGCTGGGTGACGTTAAAGTCGCGTAGGTTGCCCTTGAGTGCCATTCTGATTTTTTTCTTTTATTCTTCCAGGTTCACCGTGTAGATAGCCCAAAAATAACCGATTATCAACCAGATCAAGGTGCTGATCCGCTCGAGATAAAGCTGATCCCATGGGTCGCGGGATTATACCGTTTGGGATGGGGCGTGGCAAACCATCCCTTGCTCCTACTATAAAGGTAAAGCCAGGGTGGTGTGTTACAATCCCGCGCCATTCTATGAGTGATGCAAGATGCAAGCCATCAGAGCGGGTTCCCTCTTCCTGATTTCGATCTTCCTGTGCGCGTGCACGAGCAGCCTTGCGGATCCTATATCGCGAAACCCCTCACCCTCTGTGCCTGCCGACCCGCCCCCTTCAGTCACCCCCACAGCGGTTAACCCAAAGATCTCGACAGAAGCAGTGACCGATACAAGGGAAATGGAACCAGGCGGGCGGGGGGAGACGGCTCTGAAGGCGGTAAATCCTCTGACTGGAGAAGTTGTTGACGACGCATCGCTTCTGCAGCGGCGCCCCATGCTGATTAAGATTTCAAACTTTCCACGCAACAATCGTCCCCAGTGGGGGCTCTCACGCGCTGACATCGTGTTCGAACACTACGCTGAAGGCGGGTTGACGCGCTTCTCAGCTCTTTTCTTTGGTCAGGATGCCGCGATCGTTGGTCCCATCCGATCCGCACGCTTCATTGACATCGAGCTGGTAAACATGTACGCGGCGGTCTTCGCCTACGGCAGCGCGGATTTCCGGGTCCGGGAGAGGATCGCCGAATCGGCATTCGCAGAACGGACGGTGACCGAGTATCCCGCACGCTGCCCGCCGATGTGCCGCTTCGACCCGGTGAACTACAACCATCTCATCACGAGCACGACCGATTTGCAGACCTACATCCTCGCGCAGGGTGTGGATAACACGCCTCCAGACCTGAGCGGCCTGGTCTTCTCCGCTGAGGCCCCAGGAAGCGCTGAGCCGGGCACGGTGCTCGACATTCGTTACGCGGACGTTAACTTTCACCGCTGGGAATATGCTGACGAGCGTGGTGTTTACCTTCGATCACAGGAAACCGGAGCGGATGCCGAGGAAGTCGCCCCACTGGCGGATGCTCTCGATGGTGAGCAGATCGGCGCGGAGAACGTCATCGTCGTGATTGTGCCGCACACGTTTATATCCGGCTCATCGGGCCTCGTGGAGATCCATTTGCAGGGCGCGGGGCGCGCGTTGGCCTTCCGCGATGGAAACATGTATGAGGTTGAATGGCAACGTGATCCGGGAGGCGGTTTGCGCTTCACCATGCCACCAGGAGAACCTTACGCCTTGAAACCCGGGTCGACATGGATCGAGTTCGTTAATACGTCCTCCGAGATCCAGACGACCGAAGCCGATGGGTTGGGGATTCGTTTCCACATCCCTTGATTTATTAAATAGAACAGGCCGACACATGGGCCAGCCCCTACGGATTCCCCTAATAAAATGTCGTTAAACCTCCCAACCCCCACCGATCTGCCGCACATGCAGCAATGTAATAAAAGCCTGGGGGTCGTGCTGCAGCACGAGGTCTTTTATCTTTCGCGCCTTACGCCGGGGCGAATAGCAGTAGATCAGACTCACGGTGCCGTCGCGACCTGATCCTGCGACCTCCGTTGCGCCCATACCGGCTTGATGCAAGGCTTCCATGATGGCTGCCCCGTGACTCGAGCTTGTGATCCGCAGCAGGCTGTGCCCGGGCGCGATACGATTATCAATGATCATTCCCAGCACGTTTCCGGTGGCGAAACCCGCGGCGTATGCCGCCAGGTTCCATGGGTTATTTAGATTTTTAAAGACGCCGGCGATTACAGTGATAAAGAGCAGACTCTGCACGAAGCCAAGAGCCCAGGCGGCGCGTTTTCGTCCGCGCACAACCGTAAGCACGCGCAATGTTGAAAGCGATAAGTTGCCGATGCGGATGGCCAGGATCGCAAATGGGACGAGCGCGGCGGGGATAAGGCTCCAATCCAGAGTCATCAGATTATGGGGTCGGGGGCGAAGATCATCGGTGGTTTATTGTCGACCCATGATTGACGGCCATCAGAAGCGTTCCTGCGACTGTCACGGGTCAGGATCGCCAGAAGCCTCGGTGTAGCGGACGGATGTCTTCCACGGTGATGAAGGCATCGGGATCGATCTTATTTACCTCTTGCCGGACTGCGTCGATATCCCGGCGCAGGATGCTGCAGCTGATCATGCTGACCGTTCCATCCTTGCCGCGCGCCGGGAGCTCGGTCGCGGCGTAGCCCTTCTCGCGGATGGTTTCGGCGATTGCGCTGCCCCAGCGGGAGCTGATGATCTGCAAGTTGCTGTGGCCGATGGCGAGGCGTCCCTCGATTGCCATTCCGACGACATTTCCAGTGGCAAAACCTCCGGCGTAAGCGAAAATGTTCCACAAGTTGTCCAGATTACTCAACACGCTTGTGATGGCAATAACCCATAGAAGCGACTGGAAGAACCCCAGGATCCATGCTAAAGGTTTCCGCCCGCGGATGACGAAGAGCACTCGCATTGTGTCGAGCGACATATCTGAGACTCGCATGGCGAAGATGACGAACGGCAGAACTGCTGCAGGGATGCTCAATAACGATAACATCGCAGGTTCCTATTCCTCCCTTGGTAAGTTCAGTGCCGGTTTGTGGAGATCATGGAGATCCCTTAACCATGCACGTCACACCGGATTGAGCGGTGAGCGTACGAATCGATCCAATGGGGAGAAGGTCAAAGTGATTGGGAATGGCAGCCGTTGAACGCTCGATAACAAACATGATGATGTCGATCTACCCCAAGGGCATTTGCTCAGTGGCGGAATCTTACCATGCAAGCTGAGGGCTTGATAGCGCCGCTCAAAACGTACGGCGAGACTGACGGCCTCGTGCCGATTCGAGGGAGGCGCTCATGGATGTCTCTGGTGTGATCAGCCGCTGTCCACGCTTTCGAAGAGGTCCCTCTCTCTCAGCTTGTCAGGCGCGGGCGGGTAGGCGCGGGTAAACGTCTCGGGCCCGCTGAAAAGCCTCATGAGCAGACCAAAGAACCCGCCGGAACTCGGACCCTGCTGGCTCTGGTGGCAGGCAGAGGCCTTTTCTTTTAGATCGGCGACCCGCCGGAAATCGATTCTGGCGTGAATGGGAAAATCAACGCGGCTGATTTCCAGCAAGTCGATATCTTCATTCTGCCCGAACTTCCTGGGATTCTTGCCGAAGAGAGGCAGCAGACGCACCATGAAGCGCAGAAATCGACGCGGGAAGGTATGGTAGTAGAGTTTCTGAGGGCGAGAATTTAGGGGAGCGGATGCACCCTCCATCTCCTCTCGTACGCTGTTGAAAGCATCAACGGTCGCTTTGTGTATGGCGATGTGATCGGGGTGACGATAGCCTCCGATCGGATCGTGGGTGATCACAACCTGTGGATGTATCTGGCGCATCAGACCGGCGACTTTCTCGGCGACTTCCGCCACCGGGGCTGCGGCCAGCGCGGCGGGGTGGTTGTTGTCGCTTGAACCGGGCATACCCGAATCGCGGTAGCCCAGGAGATGTACTTCGGTCAATCCGAGTTCCGCCGCCGCGCAGCGCAGTTCGTCCTCGCGCATACGAGCGGTCTCTTCAGCGTTGAGCTGCATCTCAGGCGGGATTTCTCCGACGTCACCGCGCGTGGCGCAAATGAGATGCACTTCAACGCCATCCTGGGCGTAAAACGCCAACGTTCCACCCGGACCAAAGCTCTCATCATCCGGGTGCGCTAGTACTGCTAGAAGACGTTTCACCATTGAACTCCTGTAACCTTTTGTCTTTGCCCTGAACGGGGTTCCCATCTTACTACACTACGAGGCTCAATCACCGATGACCTGGACGACAAGGCTGCGCTGGCGAGGGTGTACGTCGAAATCCACGAAGAGGATCTGCTGCCATGTTCCCAGCGTCATGCTGCCAGCGACAATCGGAATCGAAAAAGAAGTCTTGAGCAGCGCTGACCGCAGATGGGAATGACCGTTCCCATCTCCCCAGCGAAGGTTATGCTGGTAGGTACGGTCCGGTGGGGCGATCTCATCGAGCGCATGCCGTAGGTCTTCCAACGCGCCCGACTCGAATTCAATGGTGGTAATGGCGCTGGTCGCCGAGGGGGTGAATACCGTGACGAGACCGGCGTGCACCCCGGAGCTCTCGACGATGTCCTCGACGGCCTTCGTCAAGTCATGCATGTCGGCATGTCCCCTGGTGCTCAGATCGATGTTTCCTGTATGTACCATCGGCGATCCTTTCACGATCGGTAAACTGGAGATGTCAGTTTTTTAGCAGAAGAAGGGAAGGAGATTTTGCCCGGAGAGCCCGTTTGACTTCTCAGGGAGTTTGTTTTTCCTCGAATAAGGAAAGCTGAACGGTGTCATGCTGGGTGCGAATCTGCCCCTTGCCCGCATCCTTGGCCTTATATTGGGCGTTGTCTGCGCGCGCAAGTAGGTCATCGATCGATCCATCCTCGAAACGGAACTGGGCCAGGCCCGCTGAAAAAGTTAAGGAGGAGATTACGCAGTCCGGTCTGGAGGTGAACGCGATCACGGCGCGCTTAAGTTTTTGGGTCACGCCGACGCCGCCCTTGATCGTTGTCTCGGGGAGCAGAACGGCAAATTCATCCCCTCCAATTCGTGCTAACATGTCCGTTGAACGCAGCACGGCGCGCATAGATAAAGACAAGTTGCGGATGACATCGTCCCCAACCACATGCCCAAAGCGATCGTTTATCGATTTGAAGTCATCCAGGTCCAGGTACAGAAGCGTGAGAGGTCGGCGGTAGCGTTTGGCGCGCGCAAATTCACGCTCGAGCTGCTCAACAAAGAAACGGCGGTTCGCCAGCCCGGACAGCGGATCGGTATTTGCAAGGTGTGATAGCTGTTCGGTTTGATGAAGCAATTGTTCGATCGTGGATTCAACGTGAGCCGACGTGATGGTGAACATGGTTGCAAAACCCTGGTGAAGAACAATTTGGCAGCCGAGGAAAAGACCCCCGGAGATCCCTGCAAGCTCGAAACCAGGCAGGATGAATTCACTGCCGTGCATGAAGTAACTCGCGGCGAGTGCAAGCGAAGTAGGAACTGAGTAGAAAAAGGGTGTTCTTCCGCCGATCATCATTCCTGCAAGCGCGATGGGGATGAAAAGAAATGCGGCCGGGATGAATACCCTCGGGGTGAAGAAAAACAGGAGGATAAGTGCGAAGACGAGAAACGAGTTGGCGAGAAGGTGACCTGCGAGCGAAGTGTTTCCCAGGTGAATGAGGCGCAGGGCAAGGGCGGCCGCGATTGCAAGAATGATGGCCGCGACCAGATCGAAAAGGAGGTTACCGGTGGCGCTTGAGGGGCCGAATTGCTGCATGAGCAAGTCGGCTAACAGCCAGATCCCGAACAGGACATAGACAACGACGACCGCGCGTTTTGAGAGCTGCGCACGGAGCGCACTCAGTTCTGGATCGGTGTGGAATAGTGGACCTGCACGAAAGATGTTTAACACTGCCAGGCTTCCAAGGAACGCTTAGGTTTGACCTTCTTCGACATCAGGGATTCCGAGAATATTGTATCCTGAGTCGACAAACAGCACATCCCCTGTGACCTTGCTCGCCAGGTCGGAGGCGAGCCAGACAGCCGCGCCGCCGATGTCTTCGATGGTAATGCTCTTGCGCAGTGGGGCGAATCCGGCGAATTCTCGATGCATCCGTTTGAAGCCGCTCACACCGGCGGCGGATAGGGTACGGATAGGTCCGGCAGAGATGGCATTTACGCGAATATCTCTGGGTCCGAGATCGGCAGCGAGGTAGCGTGTGGTCGCTTCGAGTGCGGCCTTCGCCACGCCCATCACGTTGTAATTCGGGACTACTTTTTGGCCGCCGTAATAACTCAGGGTGAGCATCGAACCGCCCGGCTTCATCAACGGCAAGGCGGCGCGGGCCAGGGCGATAAATGAATACACGCTGATGTCCATCGCCAAATGGAAGCCGCTGCGGCTGGTCATGTGGAAATCGCCTTTGAGGTCCTCGCGGTCAGCATACGCGACAGCGTGCACGAGAACATCAATACTCCCGAATTTCTCAGCCGCCTTGGTGAAAACCGCCTCGATCTGATGATCGTCGGCAACGTCGCACAGTTCCACAAAGTCTGAGCCAACCGATTCGGCGAGTGGACGCACCCGCCGCTCAAGGGGATCACTGGCGTACGAAAAGGCGAGTTGTGCGCCGTGCTCATGCATGGCCCGGGCGATCCCCCAGGCGATCGAGTGGTCGTTAGCTACCCCGAAAACCAGAGCGTTTTTACCATCCAGTAGTTTCATCGTCATATCTCCTTATCCGTGTGGAGTGACCCGGAAGCGCCAGGGCATACTTTTCCACGGTTCGCTTACTCTATTAAAACCCACACGCGGCCCAGATGTTACGCTGGGTTCCGGGATGTCCACATCCCGCTCGATGAATAGTATGCTCTCTGGATAGCATAGGTCCAGACCATCAAAGCTGCGGTCGATGGCGAATGCCTGACACAACTTCGCCGGGCCATTGGTTAGCTCCGACTCCGGGCGTCCGGCTCTTCGCCGCCGGATAACTTCATGCCCTTCGACCGGTTCGACGGCTCGCAGAAGCACTGCGGCCGGGAAAC
This sequence comes from Anaerolineales bacterium, assembly GCA_034430795.1. Lineage (GTDB taxonomy): Bacteria > Chloroflexota > Anaerolineae > Anaerolineales > E44-bin32 > E44-bin32. The sequence goes on from DAOUDJ010000019.1 coordinate 23,372, forward strand.
CATCTCGTTCCGTAACGATGTTCAACATCCAATGCATGCCGTAGGTGAAGTAGACATAGGCATGACCTGGTGGCCCCCACATCGAGCGATTGCGGTTTGTGAGACCTGCGCGGGCGTGGCACCCGTCATCTTCGGTGCCGATGTAGGCCTCGGTTTCGGTGATCAAACCGGCAATGCGCTGATCTCCCTCGAGTTTGACGAGGCGCTGACCGAGCAGCTCCCGCGCGACCGTGAGCGTGGGGCGATCGAAGAAGCTGCGTGAGATTGCAGAATTGGATGTCATCACTGAATTTTGGTTAATTGAATCCTTGCTGTAGTTTCGGGGCACTGACGGAGCCCCCTAAGAACTGCCAGGATCGATACCCGAAATCCGATCCCGGAGTCAGCCAAAAAAATCGGTAGGAGGTTCACCCGGAGGGTGGGTCGCGGCGGAACCGTGGGTCCTTGCTGATCATACGCGCAAGGCCTTCCTGCAAGCTGAAGCGCGGTTTGTACCCGAGTTTCTCTTTGGCGAGACGGATGTCGGCACACATGCGCGAGGGACCCGCATCCTGGTCTTCGTTGTAGATCCACTCGGATTTTAAGCCAACGGCTTCCTGGACGGATTGACCCAGGGTTTGAATACTCGTCTCGGTTCCACTGCCGATGTTGATCACGGAGCGGTTGACGGTAGGCGCGGACGCGGCGGCGACCATCGCCTCAACGACATCGTCCAGGTAGACGAAATCGCGCGTCTGTTCTCCCTTCCCGTGAATGACCACGGATCCTCCATACGCAACCTGGCGCAAGAAATGCGGCACGACAGCCGGGTGGGCTGCGGCGATCGGCTGACCAGGCCCGTAGGCGTTGAACACGCGCAGGGCGACGGTCTCTATTTCCCAGAGCGCGCCGATCGTATGAACATAATGTTCGGCGGCTAATTTTGACACAGCATAGGGTGATTCTGGACTCGGGGGCGCGTCCTCGACCAGAGGCTGTTGACCTTGATCGCCGTAAATCGCGCCGGAGGAGATCAATATAACCCTGCGGACCCCGACGTCGCGCATCGCCTCCATGACGCTGACGGTCCCCCCGACGTTGATGATGTTGTACTCGCGGGGGTAGAGGATCGATTCCGGGACTGAGACTTTCGCGGCCAGATGGTAGACACAGTCAACCTCCTGCAGAAGCGTCCAGAGTTTGGGGCGATCAGTCACATCTCCGCGAGTGAACAGCACTTCTTCTGAAAGCCGCGACGGGTCTCCGGATGAGAGGTCATCATAGCCACGAACCTGTTGCCCTTCGCGGGCTAATCGGTTGGCAAGTGCAGAGCCAAGGAATCCGGCGGCGCCGGTTACGAGGAAATTCATTGGTTTAGGGGCTCCTGACCGTTTCTAGCGGTCTGGAGAGGTCGAGATTATAACATATCGTTGTTGACACCATTTTCATGCTTGGTATCATGCCGCTATGCGTTTCGCGGATGTCTTCACAAAGATCTGGCGCGTTATCAAGCGATGTTCGCTGGTTTTGATGGCGATTCTACTTCTGGGCGGAAGCGGTCTAAATGTCCACGATGTTGTGGATCGGACCCGGCTCTTCACCCGGTCGGTGGAGTTTAATTATCTTAGTTGGACGATCGAGTCCTCCCTTGAGAAACTCAGCCAACTCAGTCTTCACCCGGCAGCATACGCCGGCGAGGACGAGCGCGTGCAATGGGTCTTTGATTATCTTGAGCTGGTGCGAAGCGCACAGCAGACCGAGAGGGAAGTGCAGGAAGCGATGGGCGATCCGGATGCGGAGCAGGAGAGTTCTGCGCTCCAGGAGCGTCTGGAAGACCTGGAGAACATCCGCAATCAGCTGAACCAGCTTAGGCCGCCCGTCGAGAGTATCCTTCAGGAGCAGGTGGCAATTGTGATTGCTGACATGGGATTGGAATTAGGGGGCGCGCCTTTCCCGCCGGTCGTGTTCACCTTCGACCCGCTCCCGAGTGCACTCATCGTCTCACCGCGGGAGGTCATCCGCCAGGTCGCGAATATCACCCTCAATGTTGACCTGACGCTCGAACGAAAAATGAAACTCGAGGGTGGTGTCGAAGAGAGTCTGGACGTCTCTGCGCTTGTTGTGGCCATCGGTGGGATGGGAACCTATCCAGCCATGGTGCAGGAGACAACCACCCTGACGTGGATCGTTGAAGTGATTGGTCACGAGTGGATCCACAATTACCTGACCTTGCGCCCGCTAGGCATGAATTATTTCACGAACGCAGAGCTTCGTACCATGAATGAGACCGCTGCCTCGTTGATGGGTAAGGCGATCGGGCGGGAGGTAATTCGGCGATACTACCCAGCGCTGCTGCCGGCGGAGACGGTTTCTGCCTCAAACGAGAGCGAGACGGCCCCCCCGGCTTTTGATTTTCGGAAGGAAATGCATGAGACACGCGTCCGGGCAGACGCACTTCTGGAAGCGGGAGAGGTTGAAGCTGCCGAGCGCTATATGGAAGTTCGAAGGGAGTTCTTCTGGGAGCATGGATACCGGATCCGGCGCCTGAATCAAGCTTACTTCGCCTTCCATGGAGCCTACGCCGACGTGCCCGGTGGAGCAGCCGGGGATGATCCTGTGGGCGAGGCTGTCCGCGCTCTCTGGGAGCATTCCTCCTCGCCCGCGGACTTCCTGCGCAAGATGGCGTGGATGAATGACTACGCTGATTTGCTCGATGCGCTTGAAGGGCTGGCTACCATTCGCTGATCAGGGCGGCGATCAACGCGGTCCGTTCTGCCAGGCTTTCCGTCTCGATTTGCTCATGTTTGGTGTGGGCGCCGGTTCCGATGGCGCCGAGACCATCCAACACGGGAACCCCCAGCGCAGCGACAAAATTGGCATCCGAACCACCCCCGGTTCCCCCCTCTGATACCGAGAGCCCAAGATCGCGGGCGATGCCTTGTGCCCGTTGGAATGTCTGGATCATCTGTTCGTTGCGTTCCATGGGCTGCCGATTCCAACCGCCTTTCACCCTGATTTCTGCACCATCAATGATAGGTTCGAGCGCGAGCATTGCCGCCAGGACCCGATCTCCCTCGTCCATTATCTTGGCGCGCACGTCGACCCGCAGCTTGCAGAGATCGGGGACGACGTTCGAGCGGGTGCCACCTTGAATCACACCGACATTTACAGTGGTCTCGGTTTCATCATCCGCAAGAGCGGTGATCCCCGGGATCTGATGAGCCATCTCGAGGATGGCGTTTACTCCATCTTTGATATTGCTGCCTGCGTGTGCGGCTTTGCCAATCGTCTCAACCTTGAAAGCGAGGGTGCCTTTCCTCCAGGTCTTCAGGCTGCCGCCTGGAAGAGCCGGTTCGAGACAGAGGACGAGTTCATGTTCTTGAGCCATTTGTTCGATGAGCGCTCGTGACGTGCGGCTTCCAGTTTCTTCATCGGAGGTGCACAGCAAAGTCAGTCTGCCCTGTCTCATTTTCCCATTCTGGAGCAGGATCTCGATCGCGGTGAGCGCCATGGCAATGCTGACTTTCATGTCCAGAACGCCCGGTCCGAAGAGGCGGTTTTCACGCTTCGCAAAGGGCATGTGCTTCAGAGTGCCGAGAGGGTGAACCGTGTCGAGGTGGACCATGAGCAGCAATCCCCCTTGACCCTCGCCCCAGGTGCCAATCCGGTGATCGCCCGCATCCGTTTGTGGCTCGTCGCGGATTTGGGCGCGGCGCGCTTCCATTTCGGCGGCAACAAAGCGTCCGAGTTCATCGACGCCCGATTTCGAGGTTGTTGGAGATTCGATTTGGACGAGTTTCTCGACCAACGCTATAAGCTGCGGCATATGCGGTTCAAATTGGGTGATCGGCAGAGGAGGCATCGGTGTCCTTTGTAGTGGTCCCTATTAATACTTTGTTTTTTTCTATCAACTATCGAGCGGGCAGATGTCAACCGCGAGATACGTGCGATTTGCGTAGCCATAGTAAAGCGGTTCGAGAACGGTATCAGGGTTATTGAGGGCGTACCTCTGCGCGGCCAAACATGCTTCTCTTGAATCCCCGCTTATCTGATAGGCTTCCCAGAAGTTCTCCGCCAGTTCGGCGTAGGCGTGGTGAGGGGATTCGGGCGGATAGGCTGCTTGAAGGAAAAGCATTCCAGCTTCGGCATTCGCTGTATTTCCAATGCGAACATCGAGGACGATCTGGCGAAAGGCGGCATAAGCTCTGAGCGCTGCTCTCCCGTCCTCGCCGCCGGACCCATCATCCAGGCTCCCATCCTCCATAACCCGCAGATATCCAATTGCCGCCGTCTCGTAATCCTCTTCCAGGGCAGCTTGATCGGCGTCGTGCAGCATGTGGATGCGGTATTTAGGGTCTGAGAGCGTTTCTGCTGAGACTTCGAAGTGTCCTGATTCGCCAAGCCAGTTCCAGGTTCGCTGGATTTCACGGTAGGGTCCAGCACCTGCAGACCCGATCCCCCTCGCCGTGATTACAATTGCTGTACTGCCATCGGCAAGTGGTCCTTGAAGTTCGATATCCGGGGAGGGCAGGTCGTCACTGCGTCCCTGCCATAGGTTATCAAATCCGGAGCCATCCCATTTTAAGATTTCAGCTTGTGCGAAGCACGTGTGGGCTCCGCATGATTCCCATAGGGTGAGCAGCTCAGGGCGTCCGTCGCCGGTGAAATCACGTGCTCCTTGCAGCTTTGGCCGTCCGGCTTCGCTTGCAGGAGAGGTTACATACACAACACGGAACGTTTCCTCTGCGCAAAGGAAGATGAGTAGAGAGCCCGAAGGCGCTGGTGAGAGTTCCGAGGGGGCTTCTATCAGGGTGAGCGCAAGATCCTCGAACCCATCGCCGTTCAGGTCGAGAATCTCACCGACCTTGGCGGAAGGGTCGATGGAATTCGTGGCTTGGACGTGATCGAGCAGCGAACTGACAAATCCGCCTGCGTTGAGATACGCCAGGATGTTCGCAGCCCATGTGTGTGGATCGTTCAGGTTTGGCAAGTCCGGTGAACCCGGGGGAATGGGGCAGACCTGCGCCGAGAATGTTGGGGCAGCATACGGCGCCTGGGTTTGAGGCTGCTCTCCTATCACAACCGTCGCTGGGATCCCCGGTGACGTCGGCAGCGTGGAGGGATTGGTTACGGTACATCCCGAGGCGAGCAGGGCAATGGTTATTAAAGGGATGATCTTTCTATGTTTCATTAAGTATCTCACCAGTACGTCTGTTTAGAGTCTATGCCATGGCTCTCCGGCTGACAATCGATGCCAGCAAACCCCAGTGTGTCCTTGTGAATTAATCGTGGATGAAGATCGAGAACAGATGCAGCATCAAGGCGAATCATACCATCTATACCTGTGCGTCGATTGGCGATTCCTTTGAAAATGGTGATAAAAGCGGGGCAGGGTTGACGTATACTCAGGTAGATGGATATACCTTTGCCGGTTGGATACCCAGACAGTCACCAAGGGCCTCTCAAGCGGTTCATGCCGCCTCTCGAGGAGGGTGTCATCGAGCAAGTCCTGGCTGATGATCGCCTGCCCGCGGGGCTTGTATTGGATCCCTTTGGCGCTTCACCGCGCCTGGTTTTAGAGGCGGCGCAATCGGGACGAGCGGTTCTGGTTGCCGCGAATAACCCCATTACCCGCTTCATCCTCCAGCACACTCTTCAGCCTTTCGAGCTTGGTGAGTTGCAGGCGGCTCTCTCCCGCCTGGCCGCAATTCCCAAGGATGGTACGCGCATGGAGCGGTTCATCCTCGATCTCTATCGTAGCAGATGTACGCGGTGCGGTGAAGCTGTATCCGTCGATTATTTTGTATGGGACCCGGAATTGGGTGGTCCAACTCACAAGGTTTACTCTTGCGAGCACTGTGCCCACGCGGGTGAATCTCTGGCGACGGAGGAGGATTGGAATCGCGCCCTCGATTACTCGCGGCGGGGACTGCAGCATGCCCTGGCGCTTGAAAAGGTCGCTCCTGCCGGCGATCCCGATCGCCAACATGCGGAGGCGGCCCTTTCTGTTTATCCCGGCCGCGCCATCTACGCTCTCATAACCATCACCAACAAGATTGACCAGATGGCGCTTGAGGGATCGGTTCTTCGAGCGCTTCATGCGTTGTTGCTCTCTGCGTTCGATGGGGCGAACGCTCTATGGAGCTATCCCGAGGGACGCGAGAGGCCGCGTCAATTGAGCGCCTCACAGCGCTACCGTGAACATAATATCTGGCGCGCGCTGGAGCAGGCGGTCGAAACTTGGGCGATGGAGCCACCCGATTTGCAGGTGACAGCCTGGCCGAGCGACAGTCCTTTGCGGGCGGGGACGGTCGCGATATACCCCGGCACTGTCCGGGATCTGATGGAGACGTTTGACCCCGCGGAGGTAAGTATGCTATTGACCGTGCCTCCGCGCCACAATCAAGCATTTTGGACCCTCTCGGCGCTATGGGCAGCCTGGTTATGGGGGCGAGAGACCGCAGCTCCGATCAAAGTGGCATTGCGACGCCGGCGGTATGACTGGTCGTGGCATGCTGCCGCACTGCGAACAGTGCTCACGGGCTTAGCGACTTCGATAAGATCGGGGATTCCTGTGATCGCATACCTCCCGGAGGCGGAGCCTGGCTTTATAGCGGCTGTCCTCTCCGGATTTGACGCAGCGGGGTTCGCTCTGCGCGGGCGCGCATTGCGCGCGGGTGAGGAGCAGGCAGTCTTTAATTGGATTACCGACTCCGATGCACAGAAGGCATGCGGGAAAAAGGAGACAGAGGAGCGCATGCGCTCCTCTGGAAAGCAGATTCTCAACTCGCGGGCTGCGCCATCAGCCTATCCGGTCTTGCATGCTGCCGCATGGTCTGACCTCGTGACTGAAGGGTTGCTCAAGAGCATCCAGGAGGCGGAAGGACGGCAGTTCATGCAGGCCATGGGTGAGTCACTAGAGACAGTATTGACCGATCGGAAGACTTTTGTGCATATAGGGCGTGGAGCGGAGGTCGAGAGTGGGCTTTACTGGCTTCAGGACCCGCCGTTCGTGGAGGAGAGCCTCACAGATCTCGTTGAACGCCGAGTGCTCGAGTTATTGCGCACAGAAGGTTGGATCTTTGAATATGAACTCGACAAAAAAATTTGTGAGGAGTTTCAAGGGCTGCATACACCTGACCGCCGGCTCATTGCCGTCTGTCTGCGTTCATACGCTGAGGGACCAGACTCGAATGGCCGTTGGAGATTGCGCGCGGAGGACTTTGCCGCTGCACGCCAACAGGATTGCGATGAAATCAGGCGCCTGCTTGTGAAACTTGGCTTGCAGCTTGGGTTTAAGGTGAACGAAGGGGAGATGATTAAGTGGCTCGGGGATGATGGGCAGATCGCCTACGTGTTCCGGATCATGGAAACGGCAGTCTGGGCGGGTGTGCTCCAACCTGCTGTGGCGGATGGGATTACGTATGTCATTCCGGGTGGCCGCGCAGAGCTGGTGGCTGAGAAAGCACGACGAGATCCGCGGCTGCAGGATTGGCTTCAGGGCGGCCCGCCAGTGATAAAATTCCGCCTGGTCAGACGCCTCATTGCCGAGACGACGCTAACGCGCGAGAATTTGCAGGAGCGGCTGGCAATCGATCCGCCAGAACATCAAGATCCCCAACTGCCGCTGCTGTGATGCCCCCGGAATTGGCCATTCATCCGCTGGTTAAGTCCGCATAATCCTAGTATGATCGAAATCATGGAACCTGTACTAAAGACCATCGTGTTCGCGGTTATCGCCTATCTGCTCGGGTCCATTCCTTTCGCAATATTGGTCACCCGCGTGAAGGCTGGAGTCGATGTCCGCGGCTCAGGTTCGGGCCACGCCGGTGCAACGAATACTATGCGGGCAGCAGGTTGGGCCGCCGGCATACTCGTGCTGGTGACGGATGTTGGCAAGGGGTCTCTGGCGGTGTGGTTGGCCGCCAGGTTCGGCGGAACGGAGGCAGCGCCGATCGTCGCTGCGGCATTCGTTGTGATCGGTCACTGCTGGCCGATCTTCGCTGGATTCCGGGGCGGGATGGGAATGGCCAGCGGGGGAGGGGCGTTATTAGCGGTCTGGCCGCTGGGTTTTGTGCTGGCGGTCGGACTTGGTTCGGCGCTCCAGCTCCTGATTAAGCATTCCGCTCGGGGGAATGTCGTCACAGGCTTGCTTCTCATGCCCTTATGGGCGCTCTTTGGGGCAAATTGGACGCAGCTGGGTGTGGCCTTGGCTGTTGGGATCGTGATCTCCGGGCGCGCCATAGCCGATTGGAGTCGCGTCTACCGCGAGCTGTGGTTTGATAGAGAATAAAATCCCCGCTTGACAACTTCTCGCAGGAACGAACATCCCTTGTGCACAGCCTCCCGCAGGCGCAGCCTGCGACCGATAGCGTAAAGACGCAGCATGCTGCGTCTACGTTCAGCGGTTATGGCCGGGCGTCAAATCACCCTCGGCATCCCCTTTTGCTGCGGGGATGTTTTATTGGTCGTTATGTTATCCTGTAGGTGGTGGGTTTTGTGTAAACGTCGGGCTGGGGGTGGGCGTCAGAGTTACTGTAGGCGTCATGGTCGCGGTAGGCGTGGGTGTGGGTGTAGTGGTCACCGTCGGTGTGGGAGTGGGCGTGGGCGTCGGAGTCGGCAACAGGATGTTCAGATGCAGTTCAGTAAAGGCGACGCCGCCTCGCTTGCTGCGAACCGCAAGCCGGAGTGTCACCGGACCGTTTGGCAGTTCTGAGATATCCCAATTGATCAGTTGTTCTGGTTGCTTAATCTGCGAGGCGCTATGAGCGATATCAGGCCAATAGGAAGGGTTGTTGCCGAGGCCGTATTCGAGGATCCAATCTCTGAAGTCATTCGTCGCTGCCGCTTGCCCGAATATCTCCAGCATACTCGTGGAGATCGTGGCTCCTTCAGATGGATGGGTGAAGGCCAGGATGGGTTGGGGGCTGTCGCTGGAACATACCGTCTCAGGTATGAAGAAAAGCGGAAGATCTTCGAAGCCCATATCCTCAGCCCATTTTTTCCCTGCAGAGGTCTCATCGAGCCACTCTCGCGCCCAGGGATCGTGCACATTCAGCCCTAACTTCTCATCCACGTACGTCGCGCACTCAGGGGAAGCCAGTTCGAGCGCGAAGCTGTCCACCCACACCTCCCGCCATAAATCCTGTTCTTTTGGAAGCGGGGGTTGGTCGTGGACAAAAATCTCGTTCTTCTGTGATGGACACCATTCAGAGGCTTCTGCGCCGGAAACGGCACAAACGACGCGATCGACGATGCCGCTGGGACGGATCACCGCGGTTGGTTGACCGCCGGTCAGGCGGTTTTGTGCATATTGCATGAATTGGTTCCAGATGGGAGCGGCACCGGTCAGACCCGAGGTGTTCTCCATCGGGGTGTAATCCGCGTTGCCGACCCAAACACCAACGGTGAGATCCGGGGTGTAGCCTAACGTCCAATTGTCGCGGAAATCGTTCGTCGTGCCTGTCTTCGCGGCCGCCTTGAAGGGTAATTTGAGCAGTGAGTTAGGACCAAAGGCAGGGGTTCGAGCAGTGTTATCGCTGAGGATGTCTGTGATGAGGTAGGCATGCTCGGGGCGGATGACCTGATCGTCGGCTGGAGTTTCGTATTGATAGACGACGGCGCCCTGCCGGTCTTCGATGCGCAAAATGCTCGTAGGAGGGATGTAATTCCCGTTGTTCGCCAGGGTTGCGTAGGCCGAAGTTAGCTCGAGCAAAGTGACATCTCCACCGCCCAGCGTAAGGGAGAGGCCGTAGTCGTCGCGGTTGAATGTTGTGATCCCCATGCGGTGCGCGAGGGCAATGAACCCGTCTTCTGTAGATGTCTCAGGGTTGTCATAAATTCCGACAAAATTAAGCGCCTTGACGGCAGGTATGTTGTATGAATTGGCCAACGCCGAGCGGGCGGTAACCGGGCCATGGAAGCGCTCGTCGTAGTTCACAGGCTTATAGGGCGGACGGGGATCGTTCGGATTCCCCGAAGGCGGGAACTCTGAAGGGACGTCCCAGATGAGCGTAGCCGGGGTCCACCCCATTTCAAATGCGGCGGTGTAGGTAAGCGGTTTGATCGAGGAACCCGGTTGGCGGGGGCGTACGGCCATATTGATCTGACCATCGTTGGCTTCATAGTCAGCCGAACCAATCATGGACAGGATTTCGCCTGTGCCCGGGCGGATGGTAACCAGTGCGCCGTTCGTGGCTCGATGGTCCGCCAAGGCTTCGACCTGGGCGCGCACTATCTCCTGCGCTTCAGACTGCAGCACCGGGTCTAAGGTCGTGTAGACGGTGAAGCCCGAGCGGTAGATCGTTTGAGGGTCATACAATTCCTCAAGTTCACCGCGTACGAAAGTCACCCAATGTGGATATCTGATTTGGATGTCGGGCTGCTGGAATTCGTAATTGATGATCTCGGCTGCGGCGCTGCCCGCATCTTCGGGTGATATGCAGATTGGTTGCTGCGTCGAGCTCACGAAGATGCATCCATCCTCAACGCTGGTATCCACCATCAGCGTGAGCACCTGGCGATGACGGTTCAGGGTGGCATCGCGGTTCGTGTAGATATCGTAAACTGAAGGAGCCTGAATGAGCCCGGCAAGGAAGGATGCTTGAGCGAGTGTCAATTTGTCGGCAGTGGTGTTGAAATAGGTCTCTGCTGCCGCTTCCACACCATAGGAAAGATTCCCGAAATAATGCTGGTTGAGATAAAGCTCGAGTATCTCCTCTTTCGAGTAACGACGTGTGATCTCCGCTGCGAGCAGGACCTCGCGCATCTTGCGGCGGGCTGTCACCCGGGTCCGTTCTTCCGGGGATAAGAGCAGGTTGCGCGCCACCTGTTGGGTGATGGTGGAAGCCCCAGACACGACACTCCCTTGCGTGTAATTCTGCCAGAAGGCCCTTGCTATCGCCCAGATATCAAAACCGGGGTGGCTGTAAAACTGGGAATCTTCCGTGGCGATAATCCCCGCGACCATGTAGGGGGAGATCTCTTCCAGCGGGACGTAGGTTCGGCGGCCTGCTTGGGGATCGAGGATTTCGTAAAGTAGATTTCCCTCACGATCGAGGATCCGTGTCGTTTCAAACTGCGCGGCATGTTCGTGCAGATCTTCGACGGAGGGGAGGCTGGCGGCCAGCGAGTAGTACTGGTAAACCCCGAAGGAGACGATTCCGATCACGATGGCGATGAAAACAAAGGCTCCGAAAATGGCCATTCGCAGTGCGCACCCGCCGCAGGTATCCCATCGCTTCCAAGCCTTACCGCGCGGTTCTTCGGGTTGGGTGGGAGGGATGTAGGCGGAGGGTCCAACCTGTGTGGCGCCGATATCCGTCTCCGGCACACGCTGAAGTAAAACCTCGGCATCTGATTTGAAGCCCTGTTCTGGGAGAGGAGCGGTAGAGGGCTCCTGTGGGGGATGGGCGTTCGCCGACTGTGCCTGACCGTCTCCGGTCAGGTCATGTTCGAAGGGTTCGGTCTCGAAGAGGTCGGGGGAGCCTTGAACCACCCCATCACCCGTGAGTTCTGGTTCATCCACATGGGGGGTGTCAGGCACAGCGGAGGACGTCTCAGAGGAGATATCACCCTTCAGCAGGCGTCTAAACCGCTCCTGAGGGCTGTCGTTATTATCCTGAAGGTCGGATGAATGGACGTCCGTTTCCGGAGGTCGGTCGTTTTCGGGCTCGGGGGGAACCGGGCCTTTTTCTTTGGAGAGATCGTCCGCTGGATCGCTCATGGCTCGTGATTATAGCATGCAGCAGGTGAAGGGAAGGGGCACTAAGCCTGCCAGGGACAATACGTAAGAAATCCCTGTAACCCTGCCTATTTCTCTACGCCTCGCCGGCTTGGCTTTGAATGAGGACATTCCAGATGCCCTTCATAACCGTTTGATCGTCCTGGTTGCGCACGTCGAGCGAGAGAAGTATTGAGCCGCCGCCCAGTCGAGGCATTGCTTTCTTTCCCGTTACCTCCATGATAACGTGAATGGTTTCCCCGATGAAGACCGGAAGGCTGAATTTCCAGTTTTTTATCTCGCGAAAGGCGAGCACCGTCCCCTCCATGATGCCGGTTCGCACGGCGAGGCCGGAGACGATGGAAATAATCAGGAGACCGTGGGCGACACGCTGACCGAAGGCGGTATCTTTTACATACTCAGCATCGGTGTGAATTGAATTGAAATCTCCGGATAACCCCGCGAATGTAACCACATCGGCTTCGGTGATCGTTCGACCGGAGCTAGTGATTCGCTGGCCCAGTTCGAACTCCTCGAAATACATGCCTTGATTTGTTAGTTTCATGGGCATCGAGCACCTCTTCAGAATGAAGTAACGCTATTCTAGCACGACACGCAGGCAAGTGAGCACGTCAAACCGATGTTCGGTGGTGTTGTAATTCGGATTGTGGAGGAGCGGAGTTATTCAAGGAATCCTTTGACGATTTCTTGTTAGCTTCATACAATCTATGTATGAAACTATGGTCGCTTCCACTTGATGGTCCGATTGCTCTACGTCTAGCCTGTGACGCTCGCTTCTCAGACATCGATATCGCCGATGATCATATCTGGGAATTAAAGATTGAATCAGAGGAACCTCCCTCTCTTTCACTGAATACGACGTATGGGTTACGAGCTAGAGCGATGCGAATTTTCCCTGGTTTTGGGCTGGGGGATCGCTTCATCTCGGACCCGGCGCGTTTCCACACCACGCCGGTGGTACGGTCAATTCTGCCTGACTATGTAAGGCTCGACTTCAGTCCCTTCAACCACATAGATGTAATTGCTGAATATTGGGTCCCAGGCTCACATGTTGTTATAGGCAGGTTCATGATCTCGAACCGAAGAGCCGAACCCCAAGATATCCACCTCCGATTATATGGCCTGCTTCACCCCGGTGAGGATCCCCAGGCTCTCGGTGAGAGCATCTTTCAAGGGGTCAGCGTGTTGTCCGGTCAAACCGCTGGGCTGCACCCTGTAATTTTTCTGTCCGGCGGTGCTCGAGTTGAACCGGCGCCCTACCCAACCTTGGGTGTGCATGGACGCCTCTTGCCGGGAGAGATTAGCACCTGGGTTTGGGCACAAGCAGCCGAGGGCACAACGAATCAATCTTTCATCGAGGCGCGGGACCGGACTCAATGTGATTGGGATAAGGAGCGCGCCCGGGTGGAGCTGGAAAACAGCGGGTTAGTGGAGATTGAATCAGGAGAGCCCGATTGGGATACCGCTTTCTGGCTGACTCAAAAAGAGATTTTAGGGAATATCGTCGGACCGGTGAAATTTCAGCCCGGATCTATTTTACTTAAGCGCAGAGGGGTGGACGATGGCTTCTCCCCGAGCGAGAACGGAGATGGCTTCAGCCCTCAAGGGTCCGGGTACACGGCAGAGGATGCGTTCCTGGCAATCTCGCAGATTCTGCCTGCGGCGCCGTCCCTCTCCAAGGGACTTATTGAGAATTTTCTAAAAACGCAGGACGCAGAAGGTGAGATCGAGTGGCTTCCCAATATTAACCGCAAATCCAGCGGGCTTCACAGTGTCCCGCTTCTGGCGACGTTGGCCTGGAGGGTATATCAGCATACCGAGGATGCTGACTGGCTGCGGCAGATATTCACTCCGCTAAGGCGCTTCGTGGAAGCGTGGTTCGACCAGCGCCATGATCGGGATCAAGATGGATGGCCGGAATGGGACCACGCAGCCCATTCTGGGTTCGACGACTGGCCCGCGTTTGCGCGCTGGCATCGCTGGAGTCAGGGGTTGGACATCTCGATGGCTGAAACGGTCGATCTAGCCTCCTACCTTTATCGTGAGATCCAGTCTCTGAACCACATCGCCAGTGAAATCGGACGGGAGCGTGCTCTCGAAGGGTTTGAACCGCGTTTAGAGGTTCTCAAAGAGGCGGTTGAGTCAACCTGGTCGGTGCAGCGAAATATCTATCGGCAGAGAGATCGAGACCTGGACATATCCCTCACGGGAAAACGGCTGGGCAAAGGACATGGAGATTATTCATTCGAAGTGAAGCGCTCCTTCGACCCGCCGGTGCGGGTCCTTGTCCGTATCCTTGGTTCGGAGAAGGACGCCCGGAAGCTCAAGATACTCATCCATAGTCGTGGACGTCGAGGGCGCTCCCGCATCGAACGGGTTACGTATCGCAAGTTTCAATGGTTCTGGAAGACAGGGGTGTTCACGAGCGAAAAACTCAACACCACGATCGAGCGGGTCGAAGTGCAGGGCTTGGGCAAAGAAATCTCCTCCGAAATCTGGCTGCCGGATACTACGCGTATTGATCAATCTCTGCTTCTCCCTCTCTGGGCGGGGATCCCGGATCCGGGGCGCGCCGATAAGCTCATCTCGAAAACGTTGACCGACCCCGACCAGTTCTGGCGCCCCTATGGCATCCCTGTTTGCTCTGCGAAGGACCCGTCCTACGCGCCGGATAATCAAGATGGCGCAGGCGCGGTGTGGATGTTCTGGAATCTGTTGCTCGGAGAGGGTCTGGTGAGTTATGGATCCTATGAGCAGGCTGCTGAACTGGTCACCCGGCTGATGAGAAACGTGGTCGGTGCCCTGAAGGAAGACAAGGCCTTTCGTGCACGGTACAACCCGGATCAAGAGGGAGGCGTGGGCGGGCGCGGGCATATCGAGGGCGTGGCACCGCTCAGCCTATTCCTGCATACTTTGGGCGTGCGACTAATCACTCCCCGCAAGGTCTGGATCAAACCGGGCAACCCATATCCATGGCCTGTGACGTTGCGTTGGCGGGGGCTGATTGTGCTGTGTGAGCGAAGCGAGACGCGGGTGACGTTCCCTGATGGCCAGGAAATGGTCCTTCGGGATGCTGAAGCTCAAATCGTTGAGCAGATTCTTGGCCCTGAACAGGATTCTACAATGGAGGAGCCAAACTCAGCGGAGGATGCCGGGGGTTAACCAAGTGGGTGTGCAGCCCTGGAGGTTATTCGAACGAGCGATGTAGAGGATCTACGAGTAGAGAAAACCGCAGACATTGGGGCGAAGAGTCGATGGGCTGTATACTGTTGCGTTATAAGGAGGGGGAGCACGCAAATGAAATTGCCCGCTTGAGACAATATTCAGCCTAGCGGTTACTCTCCGTTTTGGACTTCAGGATCGAATACATTTCAAGATCTTCAAACTCCCCCCATTTCTTAATATGGTGCCTTAATCGGCCTTCGTATTTCATGCCCGCTTTCAGCATGACCCGGCCGGAAGCGGGATTCTTGAGAAAATGTGTGGCGAATATCCGTTCGAGCCCAAGAAAATCTAAGCCATGCTGAAGCACGGCTATCATGGCTTCGGTGCAGTACCCTTTGCCCCAATGGGGTTTTCCAATCCAGTAGCCTATCTCAGCCCGCTCATGCGCTGCCGTGATCTCGAGTCCGATCGCGCCGATCAGTCTCCCGTTATCTCCTAACGTGATCGCAAAATGAACAGCCTGTCCGTTTTCAAAGGCTTCTTGGTGTGTACCGATCCACTCCTCGGCATTCTCCCAGGTGTAAGGGTGAGGGATATTCAATGTGGTAGCAGCGATTGCTTTATCCGCCACATACTTCTCTACGGCGGGCGCGTCATCCATCTGAAAAGCACGCAGGATGAGCCGTTCGGTCTGCAGGCTCGGGAATTCAGCCATGAAGTTTTATCCTTGCGTGGGTTTGGTCCGGGTGCGTTTGAAGCTCTCCACTCGATAGGTTGAAATCTCCAACTCACCACGCTTCCAGGCCTCGACAGGGAGCCGCGCTTTTTGACAGAGCATCGTGAGAAAGTGCTCGGGTCCATCTACTTTCTCCCAAACCTGGGGCAGGAAAGTCGCTCTATTGCGACCCTGGACGATCGTGACGCCGTCCCGTCCAGGGACGAGTAGGTTGGGGATTTCACTTGGCGTTTTGTATTCAAGAGGTTGCGGCGTCGTTAATACCGAGATTTCAATTTCCGTACCCTCGATCTCGTCGGCCTGGAGTGGGGGGAAGCGGGGGTCATCGGTCGCAGCGGCGCACGCCCGCAGCACTACATCCTGGGCAAGCGAGAATTCGTGCTTGAGTGTGCCGATGCAGCCGCGCAGCAGACCGTTGCGGGTCAGCGTAACGAAGGATGCACCGGGCTGCTGTAAGCGGTCCGGCAGCGAGTCGAGATCGACGCGAGGGGGAAGCTTCTGATGAACCGCAGCCACGATGGATTGGTCGGCAAGATCGAGAAGGATTTGTTTTTCTCGTTCACTCAATGGGGATTCCACCTATACCATCCTCATCTGACAATTGATATTCCGCTTAAAATTTCTTACCTTCAGACATCCACACCTTAATACTGACGACATCAATGTACTTGATATAGTCATCATCTTCAAGTTCAAGTTTTCCTTCAAGTTTTCCTTGCAAGGAACAAATTGAATGTTGGGTACCCTTCCTTGATCCATTACCTCTTCAGTTCAGCATATTCATCAGCCATGGCTTGGAGGTGAATAGACTGTTCTGGCCTCGTCGCTGGTTCGCACTTGGCCTTTAGCAGCGCGCGGATGCCTTGTTAGTTGCTCATCGTCTACTATTCTCTTGGTCTGTTTCTCATAGTCTTCAGGAGTTAGTCTGCCTTCGATCAAATGAGTCTTAGCTCTATCTAACTGCTTAAATTAATCACCAAACTTGATCTGGAAAGCCGCGCAGATCCAGGACGCTACAACGGGACCGGTGTCCGTCGCCGAGTGGTTCTACACGAACGAATC
>DAOUDJ010000020.1:0-6567 GCA_034430795.1 Anaerolineales bacterium
TATGAGTCGAAGTTACTCATGGCGATCGCTGCCGAGATTATTTGCATACATCGCCATCTATGCGCTGACTATCGTGTTGGTGAGCCTGCTGTGGCAGCGCCCGGTGGCACTGACACTGATTTACGTACTGCTGAGCGCACTGTTGCTTTGGCGATGGCACGCTTTCTCCGACCTTTTGTACTTTGCCCTCCCAGCAATACTTGGCCCCATAGGAGAGTTTGTCGCCGTGGGATTTGGTGCATGGGAGTATACACTTCCCTTGCTGAACATTCCGGTATGGTTGCCGCTGGCATGGGGGATTTCGGGACTCTGCTTGAAAAAAATCGCAGATCTTCTTATGGAGGCACGCGCAGGCTTTGAACCAAACCGGGACATAGGTTACAAAAAATTCTAAAGACATAGGTAACACAAATTCTAAAGACATGGGTGACACTTTCTTCAAGAGGAGGTGCGCTATGCCCTGGAGAGGTGTCACCGTGAGCGAACAAAGACAGCGATTCATCGAAGACTGCCAACTAACTATTACTCCATCATAGAGCTATCAGAACGATTCAGCATTTCCAAGGGATATGCATGTGTTCTCATGGTAGAGATTCCTCTCTACCATTATTGCATCTTGATTACACGTCTCCTTTGGGCTGGATATTGCCAGGAGGCTTTGCGGTGGTCTTATACGGCACCGCCACAGGATAAACGATTCAGCGATGCTATGGCACAAGTCAGGACAGCTGACTCCGCGCCGACAAACCCCCTCGCCGCTTTTATGTGACCATATAGTTGTCGGTCATAATACGACAACATACTTATCTGAAGCTATTGTGGGTAAAGGGATTTGAAAACCCAAATCACCCTATCACAGGGCCTGGTTCTTCAATGTGCTTAGCAATTCCTCATTGGACAGGGGCATTCGAGTCGCCTTTCCTCGCTTCATGAGTGGTGCAGTTTTGGTGCAGTTGCGGTAGCAAAGCATGGACTACATAGACATCTTGGACTAAAAATCCCCTTGATCGAGGCATTTTATAGAGAGAAAATCACTGGATACTCACCAGGATACTCCATGGAAAGCCCGTGAATTCTCTTACACGGAAGAAGTCGCAGGTTCGAGTCCTGTTCCGCCCACTTCAGAGGGGCTGTCCCAAAAGGACAGACCCTTTGGTGTATCCTGAAGGTCCTCAGTTTCCCGCGCGGAGTTTATCCTGCGAAGTCCCCGACTGAAGGGAGTGGGGAGTGCATCGAAGGGCTCTGGACAGGCCCCCCTCCACTTCGTTCCGGGGACTACGGAATCCGATATTGATGCTCTGAAGGGGTTCTGTAGAATGAAACCAGGGTCAATCTTTCCTATCGGGATTTGAGGACCGTGATCGTATCGCTTAGAGTATTTTCAAGCACATTTTCTAGAACGGATGTACATTTTCGGCCATCACACCCCAAAGCGCGGCGAAATACCGTTCTCCCAGCTGCATAATTATTAGAACATGGAGAGCCACCATCTAACCTCTCGCGACCAGTGATGTACGGCTATTTGCCAACTAAGTTGTGTGATGGGGATGCGGGGATTTCAGGTGATGGCGCGCGCTCACGCCAATAATCACACACTCACGCGACTCCCCTTCCACTCCATTTCAAGGGTGCTTTGCGAAAGCGGCGTTGTCGAACTCGGTTTAGACAAAATTATGCCTTGGCATTATGCTGCTAAGATCAATAGGTTGAACTAACAGCATCGTAAGGGCAGACGGCGTTATTGCGGAGCGAGTACTTTAGTGCAAATGCGTTAGGGTTATGCAATAATAGCCGTGTCTGAGTAATTTTCATTTCAAGCGAGGCACGAAACATGATCTGCCAGCAGTGCGACAAAGCAAACGATTCCGACGCCGTTTTCTGCGTGCAGTGCAGCCAACCTCTCCTTAAATCCTGCACCTCCTGCAGCACCCAGAACCCCGGGGATGCCCGATTCTGTAAGAAATGTAGAACCGAATTGGGTGATACCTCAATTGCAACGCGGGCAAATAAGCTGCAAGACTTGCGTGATTCCGCCCCTAAGGGTCTACAGGAGAAGCTGCGGTTAGTCCAAACCGAGATCGAAGGCCAGCGCAAGCCGGTAACCATCCTCTTCGCCGACATCGTCGGCTCCACATCAATCGCCGAGAAGCTCGACCCCGAAGAGTGGAAAGAAGTCGTGCAAGGCGCTCATCACCGAGTGAGTGAGGCGATCCATCGCTACGAGGGCACTATCGCCCAACTACTCGGTGATGGTGTGCTAGCCTTTTTTGGCGCCCCTCTTACCCATGAGAACGATCCTGAACGCGCTGTGCGCGCAGCGTTAGATCTGCAAGAGAGCATCGCCGACTACAGCCGTCAATTGGCAGGTTTCGTCGACGACTTCCACATGCGGATGGGGATCCACACCGGTGAAGTGGTTGTGGGCCCGGTCGGCACGGATGAACACGCCGAATACCTGGCCATCGGGGATGCAGTCAACGTCGCCGCCCGCATAGAAAGCGCGGCGCAACCCGGAGAGGTGCTGGTCTCCGAAACCTGTGTCCGGTTGATCGAGCACGCCTTCGAGCTGGGAGAGCTCGAGTCGATCAAGGCTAAGGGCAAAACCGATCCAGTGCGGGCTGCAGCTGTATGGCGATTGAAAGATGAGCCTGATCTGGCGCGCGGCATCGGGGGCGTGCGTGCACCCTTTGTGGGACGTGAGGCGGAGGTGGCTCAATTAGAGCAAGCCCTACTGGCCCTATGCCAGGGACAAGGGCAGGTCGTTGCTCTGCTCGGCGACGCCGGGATCGGTAAGACCCGCTTGTTGGAGCAGGTGCGGGAACGCACCTGTGGGGGTGAGCCCCAGGATCAGGCAACTCACTTCGAACCCTCGACCATACACTGGCTCGAGGGACGTGCACTTTCCTACGGTAGCTCGCTCTCCTTCTGGACAATCAACCAGCTGCTGGTGAACGACCTGAACCTGACCGACGGCGCACCACAGGTGAAGATTATGGCCGCCCTGCGCAAGCGGCTGCTCGAGCTCTTTGGCGCGGAAAAAGCTTCCAGCGTCTTGCCTTACCTGGTGCATCTTTTGGAACTGACTCTCGAAGGCGATGAAGGAGAACTCATCCAGCATATGGACGGTGAGGCGATCAAGTACCAGGCCCTGATCTACCTCAGCGACTACTTCGAGCGCCTGGCTGCCGATGCGCCGACGGTTCTCGTCATTGAAGATTTGCATTGGGCCGACCCATCTAGCCTGGAGGTGCTCGAGCGATTATTCGCGCTCACCGATCGTGTGCCATTGATGGTCGCACTGCTCATGCGCGTAGACCGCGAACACGGCTCATGGGATTTGAAAACGACCGCCGAGAAGGACTTCCCACACCGCACGACCGAAATCACTTTACATCGACTTGGAAGCCATGAGTCACGGATTCTGGTCGAGCAATTACTGGGCGCGGAAGGATTGCCGGACGAAATCCGCGAGCTCATCCTGATCCGCTCGGAGGGCAATCCCTTCTACCTGGAAGAGGTTGTGCGACACCTACTCGAGGGTGGTTTGATCCAAGAGCTTGATGGTCAATGGGTGGTAGCTGAGGACATCGATACGCTGGGCATCCCTGATACGCTCCAGGGTGTGCTGCTGGCGCGCATCGACCGCCTGGAAGAGGACGTGCGCGACACCCTGCAGAGGGCCTCCGTCATCGGTAAAAGCTTCCTTTATAAATTACTGGAGTCGATTGCCGAAGCTGAGTGCGAACTCGAATCCCATCTCTCACAGTTGCAGCGAGTCGACCTGGTACGCGAGAAAACCCGTCTTCCTGAACTGGAGTACATCTTCAAGCATTCTCTCACCCAAGAGGCGGCCTACAACTCGCTGCTCCTTGAACGGCGTAAAGCCTTCCACCGGCAAGTCGGGGTGGCTCTTGAACAGCTGTTTCCCGATCGGCAGGAAGAGTTCCTCGGCTTACTCGCGCACCATTTTAAAGCTGCTGGGGATTTGGAGAAGGCAGCCGATTACTTGATTCGCGCCGGTGATAAAGCCCGGCTTGCAGACGCCCACGATGAGGCGGTTGAATTGTATAGAGGTGCTTTGCCCATTCTCCAAGCAATGAATGATCAAGTGCGTGCCCACCAATTATGGTTACGCATTGGCTTGAGCTTTCACATCAACAGTAAATATAAGGATTCAAAACAAGCTTATGAAAATGCACATAAATTGATGGAAGCTGAAAGGTCCACCGACTTGATCGGTAAAGATAAGGCAAAACAGATCGACGAGAATGTGCGAACTCTACGGCTCCCATTTGAGAATTATTGGATCACGTTCGATCCAGGAAAAGTAATCTTCGAGGGGAATTTTGTCCAGAACTGGTTCTCGGGGTTGACCAGGATAGATGAAAAAATGAGCATTAAACCTCATATTGCCTGGTCATGGGAAGTCTCTGATGATGGTAAAACGTATTTATTTCATATTCGAGAGGATGCTCGGTGGACCGATGGTACTGAGATTACAGCCGATCAATTCGAGTGGGCATGGATCCGCAACTTGTCTACCGATCAAAATTATCACTATGCTTATATGTTTGATGACATAGTAGGTGCACACGAATACCGTATGGGCCTAGTAAAGGATCCTCAGGATGTTGGCATACGTGCTCTTGATCCCTTAACGCTGGAAGTGCGCCTACGTACACCCGCCAATTACTTCCTTTACATTACTGCTCTCGCAATAGCCTGCCCTCTCCCCCACTGGATTATCAAAGAGTACGGGGATGATTGGTGGAGACCTGAGCATATCGTTTCAAACGGACCCTTTCGCTTAGAACAGTTTGATGAGGAAGGACTATGCCTTGTCCGGGATTATGATTATTTCATAGCCTCGGAGGGTAATCTTGACAAAATTGTCGTGCCGCGTTTCAAAGAGGATGACCCAAAGCTTAGATTCAACCAGCACTGTAATGCATACAAGAAGGGACAGATTGATACATTCGACGTAAGTTTAGAGGAAATTCCACTCGATCTTCCTCAGCTTGAAATTCAGAAAAATACGACGGACCGCACACATTACCTTTTCCTTACTGCAACAGTGAAACCTCTTGATAATAAGCTTGTCCGAAGAGCATTGGCGCAGGCCATCGATTGTGAATTAATCGATCACATCGACCTTACATTCGGAACTCCAGCAACAGGTGGGCTGGTTCACCCCAGCACCCCGGGGCATTCCCCGGGGATCAGAGAACAACCTGATATTGACGCAGCCCGAATGGCTCTTCGTAACGCAGGATTTCCTGATGGCGAAGGTTTTCCAGTTCTAAAAATAGCCGTCTGGGGGAGACTCCAATTTCTAGGGCCAGCAATCGCTTCCCAATTGGAAAATAATCTAGGCATAAAGACAACCGTTCTAAAAAATTTAGGTCGCAGAGATGCGCAAAAGTGTCACCTTCGCATGATTGGCTGGATTCCAGACTATCCTGATCCGGAGAGTATCTTGAGAACATCGGAAGTTCAAGATCAGGTTATGCAATCTGGTTATAAGAAACAGGAATTCGAATATCTTGTTAGACAAGCAGAAAACGCCCTGGATCGCAAACAGCGATTAGCTTATTACCGGAAGATTGACCATTGGCTAGTTGCCGAAGAAATGCTAGTTGTCCCCCTCTTTTATGGTTCCGATGAGCTGGTAATCCGGAGACCAAGCATTAAGAACCTCTCTCGTACCTATCATTTCGAAAACGTCATCATCGAAGACTAAACGAGCAGATATTGACCTACTCGATCAGGGTTTGCCAGGATTATTCCTAATAATGCCTATTCGTCACGGTTAGCGGGTGCAGGGCAGGGATAAGTACATGACGACGTTTGAGTTTGTGGTAGGGTTCCAAGGGGAGGGCTATTAGGCGTTACATATTCGATAGCTTCAATAAAACAAATCCTGTGCTGGCTACTTATCCGACCCGCTAGGTGTCATGGGAGTTGAAACTACGACGTTAGAGTTCCCAATTGGACAAAGGTTTTCGAGTCGCCTTTCCTTGTTTCGACTTGATAGATATACCGTACATTTCTTCCGCTTCCGGTGCAGTTCCGGTGCAGAATGCTCACCATACCATAGAAACAGTGGACTGCTTGGACAATTTAACCCCTGTATATGGGGGTGGGTAGACACCATAGCACTCTATATACGGGGTGGACGGAACTTTTTGAAACTCTTAATCAGTGGGTTGTAGGTTTGTGCATACCAAGGCAATAGCCTAATTGAGGAATGAAAGTTATTCAGCCGCAATTAAGTTTCCGATATCGGATCTTATTGCCGAAGGCCACATTAATGATTGCGGTTATTACAGTTGCTTCGGGTACGAATGGACTGCTCAACATATTAGCCCATAGCTTGACAACCATTCCTTTCATCATTGAGATACCAGGTACGACCCTTAGTCACTATTATTGTGTCACCTGAGTAATCACAGATGGTATTCGAGTCGCCTTTCCTTGTGTTAATATTTTAGAGGTGTGATGAAACTATGCTTAGTCTGGTGCAGTTTTGGTGCAGTTGCGGTAACAGAGCATGGACTACATAGACAC
>DAOUDJ010000021.1:0-2206 GCA_034430795.1 Anaerolineales bacterium
AAGTCGTCAAGGTCGATCCATACTGGATTTCCTTCGGGGGAATTGTGGGTTTCCGAGATTTCGGTTTCGCCGACAAAGATAAACAAACCGACCCCTGGGGGAGTGCCAACATCTACGTTGACTACACCAGAAAGATAGAGAGAAGAAGGGGATAGGATCAACCCCGTCTCCTCTTTGATCTCGCGCAGAGCCGCACTCCGTGGATCTTCGCCCCGCTCGATATGACCTCCAATCCCATTCAATAGGCCAGACCAATGGCCGCGGCCTGCGGCAATCCGGATGAGAAGGATCTGCTCCTCGCGCAGCAGGAAAGATAAGCAGCGAGGCAAGACTGAATATCTCCCCGGTTGATTTCGTTGACCCGGGAGTGACACTAGGACCTCTTTTTCGCTCTAGTCATCCAGGTCACTAACAACTCCTACTCCACCGCTCTCGGCGAGGTAAGAATCGATATCAGGTCGAATTGGAACTACCTTTGTGTATCTCTGGACCATCTCGCGTGTTCCACCGACATTCAGGCGTTCAAATAGGAGTTTGAACTGCTCCTCCCATTTCTTCTCGATCGTGTGGATCGTGCTTTCTGGCAGGTCCCAGAACGATTGCTTGAAAGGACCAATCGCTCGCTTGCGCGTCTTGTAATAGAACTGATCGTCGGTCTGACCTTCCTTGCGTTCGTTACTGTGATTATCGCGGAGGTAGGCGAAAATCTCCTCGAGAAGATCTGAGGGGAGTTCATCGTACAGGATATTTTGGAAGCCTGTGGCGAGATGAACTTCAAGGGTGTTCGCCTCCGCGAAACGGCTGAATGCCTCCTCTGGTAGAGTAGACGCCCCGTGCTGGACCGCACCACCCATCCCATATTCCTTGGCGACGGCTGATAGTTGCTGCAAAATGTCGAAATCCACACTGACTTCGGCGATGGACCCATCGGGCAAGACGACTCCGCCATGTGATGTGCCGGTCTGAATGCTGATCTTAGAGAGCTCCGCGGCGGCTGGAAGCCGTGTTTCCATCTCTTTGTTGTACCCTTCCATGAAAGCT
Organism: Anaerolineales bacterium; assembly: GCA_034430795.1. Classification (GTDB taxonomy): domain Bacteria; phylum Chloroflexota; class Anaerolineae; order Anaerolineales; family E44-bin32; genus E44-bin32. The sequence goes on from DAOUDJ010000021.1 coordinate 1,042, forward strand.
CGCAGCTCGGCTTCGGTGCTATTCACCCCACCGACCTCGCCGATTTCACCACCCAGAGATATCGTCACGCCTTCCGGCTCTAAGTTGCGAATACCGGCTGCGAGTTCGGCGGAGCAGGTATAGTTGACTTCTTGCTGTTCTAGAATCGTTTCCCTGCTCAGGTCGACGAGAGTCGAGGCATCGATATCGATGTTAAAGAAACCGGCCGCGACCGAGTCCCGTGACAGCTCGAGAATTGCATTAATCTCTGAGTCCGGGTCTTTCGCATACTTGCTTGCGCTTACCTGATAGTGATCCCCTTGAATGAAAACTGGACCCTCATAACCTTCGGCGATTGCCGCGGCGAGGATGTTAGCTGCATACTCCGCGGGGCGCTGGTCGGTGTACCCCATCTCTGAACGAGCGATCTCAAAGATCATAGCGCATGAGTCAGTCGCTACAGCGGATCTAAAGACAGTTCTTGCAGCATTAAAGGGCAGGGCGCGCAGGTTAATCGCCGGGACGGTGAAATCATCAGGTGTCTTGCCCTGGCCGCGTGCCAGATAAAAGTCGTGGATAGAGGCGGGGATTACACCCATCTCGAGGGCGCACGACCGTATAAGCCACTGCGCGAGCGCTTTCTCACGCGGATCACCGAGCGCTGCCGTTCGAACAACTTTATCGATATTGTCTACAACTACTTTGGAATCGCGCACCGATACTACGGGACCTTTGCCGATACGAATAGAATCACCGAGCGGTTTTGCGACTCGCAGCAATTCATCAATTAAAGCCATTGAGTTACCTTCCCTTCAATTCAATACATGGTTACTATGTGAGAATTATACTTGTTTCACTTCATAGTGGAGGGGTCATCGTCAGCGTTTCGTCAGTCAGCTGTTTGTGATAAGGGTGGCAAGACGATATAATCTATCTAGATTGGTTCATCGTATTTAATATTTGGAGTAAGGAGAAAATTATGAACGATCCCCTTGATAAAATCACCGCTGGAGATAACCTTATCGGTAAGATTCGGAACTTCCTAGCCGGTTTTGTAGGGTATGTTGAGCGAGATAACCGCAGGGAAGCGGATAAGTTGCTGCGACTGACCGTAGCCCAGCGGTTCGAAGAACAATGGGAGCGAATATCAGAGCTTCAGCGGCGTCTGATTAAAGAAAAACAACTC
>DAOUDJ010000022.1:0-15639 GCA_034430795.1 Anaerolineales bacterium
ATGGCATAAGGCACATGACCCGCGCTGTACATCTCGAGTTCCTTAGCTGTTGTCAGAGCCTCGCGTGCGTCCTGCGGAGACAGGTAAGAATAGAGCTTCAGGAAATCGAAACCGAGCTGATGGTTCTCTCGAACAAGGCCCCGGGGATCACTTAGCGGGCTAGCGAAGAGTATTTTGCCGGTGGCGTAGATGGTTGGCCCGATTCGAGTCCCGGCCTTGATTTGATCTCGCCATTCAAGTACGTACGTCAAATCTTTACCAGAGGGACCGAAATCGCGGATTGTGGTTACGCCATTGGCAAGGTAAAGAACGAGAGGCGGCACGGGCCACGCGTCTGTATCCCAATCCTGGTTGGTGTGCATATGCATATCCGCCAGGCCAGGCATGAGGTAGGTCCCCTCGCAGTCGATGATCGTTGCATTAACTGGTATCGTCACACTGCTCCCAGGACCGACGGCTACGATCCGATCCCCCTCAATAAGTACGGTCTGATCCTTTGTGATGATCTCGCTGGTCATGGGAACCACATGGAAGTTGATGAAAGCTGTATACTCCCCATCTAAAATTTGCTTTGAATCGTGCTGCCCTCCCACCGTACAACCTGACAGAATGACAACAGGCAGAAACAACCACGTCATTACCCTAATGATTCTTCTCATAGCTTGCGTTTCTCCGAATCTGTTCCAGATGTTTTGGGGATGTCCAAGAAGTGATGGTAGATTTTCACTTTTCAAGGTTATTTTAATTATCAGGACGCCAGAACTTGCCCGGCTACAATTCAGTATGCGATAGTCTGCTTACGTTCTTACTCCACATTCCCATCATCCGGCAGTTGAAAGACATCGTCCACCGTTTTGCTGAAAACTCTGGCAATCTTGAACGCCAAGATCAAGGAAGGCACATATTTTTCCTGCTCAAGGGAGATGATCGTTTGCCGGGTGCAGCCGGAAAGGTTGGCCAGTTGTTGTTGTGTCATTTCGCCTTGCTCGAAGCGCAGTTTGCGAATCTGGTTAGTGATCTTCTCTTTAGCCATTGCCGCTCATTTCTCTGTGCAACGCCAGGGTGATGACAGCCTGCGCGAGTAGCCCGAAGCAAGCAGTGGCATACGCCAAGAACCACATCCACCCGACGGGCAGGCTACCAGCGGTTTCATAGCCGAGGAACAAGGCGATGCAAACGACAAAAACGAAGACCAGCACCGCAACCAGGGCAATCTCATTTGCCTGGCGGGCAATCTCCAGGTCTCGCTCGTCTCTGATCAGGGCTTTGCCATCTGGTTTCTCGCGGGTCAAGTAGAGCATACTGATGTAACCAATGGACCCGGCAGCCAGGATCATCGCAGCGACCAGCATGCGAATCGAGTCATCCGCATAGGTGGCTGCACCTCCACCCAGGAAGAATACCAACGCGAACGCCGCCGTAGCTGTGCCCCAGATACCTATTCCATAACGCGCCCTAATTTGTGTTTGTGTCATCATTTTTTCTCCTAAGTGTATAATACTTCTTACATAATGTAATATTATTTTTACTTAATGTCAAGTAGTTTTTACTTTACTGTTTCATTAACACACAGGGAACCTGAATTCGGGACAAGAAATGGATAACTATAACTCCGATTCATTGTATAGTTATTAAAGAATTCTTTCACGATCGAATCAAACGGCGGGGATAAAACAGGAGGATTTAAAGATGAACATTCAAAAGAAGTTTACATTCGTAATCGTAGGTCTCATCCTATTTTCAATCACTGCCTGCAGCCCCGCCCCAGAAAACGAAATCAACTTTGATCCCAACTCCATCCGCTTCGATGGCAATAGGGCTTTTGACATCGAAAGCGAATTTGTCACCCAATTTACAAACCGGCACAGTGGGACTGATCAAAACAAGCTTGCGACCGAATGGTTAAAAGAACGATTCACACTATCTGGATGGAGTTGTTCCTTCGACGAATGGGAGGTCATAAACTATAGCGAACCATTGAAATTGAGAAACGTCGTCTGCCGACTGCCGGGAGAGATCAACGAAGGGAGGCATGAAATACTTGTTGCCGCTCATCATGACCAGGCCTCGACGACCATTCAAGGTGCCGATAACGATGGCTCTGGCATCGCAATATTACTGCATCTGGCGGAGATCTTTGATGCTGAAAAACCACTCAAATATACGCTGGTTTTCGTCGCAACGGACGCAGAGGAATACGGGATGCTCGGCAGCCGTCGATATATTCAGACTCACCCCAATACCGATGACATCATCGCTGGCATCTCACTGGATAATCTTGGGCGTGAATACTACGACAGTATGAATATGGAACTCATTGGTCAAACTCGTAAATACGGTCAAATCTGGTTCGCACTCACAGCCAGGGATGCAGCTCGAGCAGTAGATGGTTTGTGGGACGTCAATCTCAGAGCGCCCATAGATCAGGCACTCGATCAGGCCGCGCCGATCTCTTTTATGGACCAAGGGCCCATGGTCACGGCGGGCGTCCCGGCAATCGGTTTTGCGGGCGGCTATCCGCTGGAGTTTAGTGACGAGCACTACCGATTATGGCATGACCCGGACGACACGATGGCGCGCCAATCCCCCGAATCCGTAGGACAATCCGGTGCTATCACGGAAGCGTTGATTCGTCAGCTGCTTACCATGCAGGAATTCCCACGCGAGTCAGGACCCTACCTGTATTTCGATGAGAGTCAGCAGGTTTTCCGTGGTGCCCCGTTGTGGACCATTTTCATTGGTTTCGTTGGGTTGTATTTCCTCGGTAGCTATCTCATCGGTGGGCGTTCACTCAAAGAGAAGTTCAGCGCTTGGCGTACGGTTTTACCTAACTTTTTAAGTTGGTGGCTGCCCCTGGTCGCCTCGATACTGCTGTTATACGTGTTCGTCGCCAGTGGGCTTATGCTTGAGTATGACCTCTATCCCGCCACCACAAAAGACCCAGAGATATTAAACCCAAACTGGTTAGCCATAACCCTCTTCCTGCTTGGACTAACATTCTTCCTAGTCATTGGACGGCGCCTGGCGCGAAAATACGCTGGGCACCTCAAATCCCCCTCATTCAAACATACGAAGAGTTTTGCCTTCCTGATTATCGGTATTGTGGGCATCTACATACTGCTGGTAAATCCATTCTCGTTGCTTTTCATCATGCCAACATTGTTCTGGTTCTTGATCCAGGGACGACAAGGTAAAACAAAATTTATCGACATCGCTCTGTTCCTCCTGGGTGGATTGTTGGTGTATGCGTTGATCTACGTATTTGGTTTCCAGACGCTGCGTTATGACTTCACCTTCTTGTGGATGTTCTTGATGATGTTTGCCATCCAGATGATTGGGTTCGGGACTGCATTAATAAGTACCGGGGTTATCGCCGCGGGGTTAATGATGAGCAGCAATACATCAACGAGTGAATAAGAGGTTGTTCCCTGTCATAAAAATACCGAAAAACAATCTTTGAAGGAGTGCTGCATGACAGGATCAAAGCAAAATTACCTGGGGACTCACAACAAAGCTGAGACGATTGACCTTTTCGCCAAACACGTATCTTCTGGGAAGGTCGCATTCTATAAATCAACAGGTATCGATTTCGCATTAGGTAAGCGCGAGGGACCTTTCATCTGGGATTTAGCAGGTGAGAAACGCATAATCGATTGTCACTGCAACGGCGGGGTCTTTAATCTGGGGCACAGGAACCCAGAGATCATAGATGTCTTGTCCAAGAGTCTTCAGGAACTGGATATCGGCAACCACCATTTAATCAGCGAACAGAGGGGGGTTCTGGCAAACGAACTCGCTCGGCTGACAGGAGGTCATCTCACATACACAGTTTTTGGCGTTGGAGGCGGTGAGGCGGTGGATCTCGCGATTAAAGTCGCTCGAGGTTTCACGCGCAGAGAGAAAATTATTTCAGCCAAGGGAGGTTATCACGGGCACACTGGTCTTGCTCTTGCTGCGGGAGATGAAAAATACCGTGCTCCTTTCGGCCCAAAGATGCCCGGATTTCAACAGATCCCCTTTAACGACATCCAAAAACTTGATCAAATTGTCGATAATGAGACAGCAGCTGTGATCTTCGAAACGATCCCTGCCACTTATGGAGTAACCATTCCTGAAAATGATTTCCTCGCTCAGGCACGCAGCATCTGCGATCAGAGAGGTGTATTACTTATCATTGACGAAATTCAGACAGGCTTAGGAAGGACGGGAAAGCTGTGGGGGTATGAACATTTCAACATAATCCCAGACATCCTTGTTCTCGGGAAAGGGCTATCTGGTGGGATCTATCCGATCTCGGCGACTTGTTTTAAAGAGCAATACGAGACCGTCTTCCATCCGGACCCATTCATACACGTCTCGACTTTTGGTGGGGCTGAGGTAGGTTGCCCTGTCGCCCTGAAAGTTCTGGAGATCTCCTCCAACCCCGAATTCCTTGCCCACGTCCAAAAAATAGGTAAATTATTCTCAATTGGTTTTAAAGAGTTGAAGGAAAAGTATCCTGACATCCTAGTTGGTCTGAGACAAGTTGGGCTCATGATGGGAATAGAGATGGTGAACGAACAATGTGGCCCCCTGTTTACGAAAGCCGCTTATGACAATGGTTTCCTAGCTGTGTATGCCAACAACGATCTGCGCGTCGCACAATTCTTACCACCGCTCATCATCGACAAAGCCCTTGCGGAGGAAATACTCGAGCGAGTAGATCAAGTACTTGATACCGTAAAACGGTCCTCAAGTCTTTGAGGAGAAAACATGCAGCCGGTTGATGTGAATATGGAGCTATTAAGACAATTTGAGCATGAGCTCGATCCTCGACACCCGGAAAAAAGTACGGTGCCGACGAAAGTGCTTGGATACGGGGAAATCAGTACCCTGCTTGAAATGGGAACGGGAACTGATAAGGAGTACGCGTACAAAAGGATGTCCATGTTCAAGACCGAGCGAGAGGTGGAGAGCTACGAAGCCCTGCACAACGAATATATTCAATTGTTGGAGGAGCGTGTTGGAATAAAAATCGCACAAAGCGCAATCGTGCATCTCATCGATGAAAAAAAAGGGGAGATTGTTTTATACATTGTTCAAGAGAAGCTGCCTCTTGAAGGCATATTGAATAAGGTATTACACCAAATTCCAGCCGAAGACGTCAAAAAACTAGTCGTGGCTGTCCTGAAAGAGGCAGCCAAGGTCTACAACTTTAATGAGCAACATCGAGGAACTCTGGAATTGGCCATCGACGGCCAAATCTCTAACTGGGCTATTCTCGACTTTGATCCACAAAACATGGATATGAGCGACCCGATTGAACTCGCATATTTCGATACAAGCACACCGTTCTTACGCCGGGACGGTGTCGAGCAACTCGATCCTGAACTTTTCCTACGCAGCGCGCCATCCTTCCTGACCTGGATACTGAAGCTTTTTTTCCTGGACGACGTGATGAATCGATACTACGACTTCCGCAAAGTGGCTGTGGATATAATTGCTAATTTTTACAAGGAGCAGCTACCAGAATTGGTCCCTGATCTGATTGAAACGGTCAACGAATTCTTCACCGTTCAGATCAGTGGAGGTGTCATGGAACCGCTTACATTGAAAGAGATTAACGCATATTATCGCGAGGACGCGTGGATCTGGAGACTCTACTTGATTTTCAGGAGAGTTGATCGTTCTTTGCACAGGTTATTGGGAAAGGATTACCCCTATATCTTGCCAGGGAGAATAAAACGTTAGCCCCGATGGTCCTCAAAGCATTTGTGCCAACATCAAAGTCAGTTGCCCCACCAGGATAGCAATTAAATTGGATGCATTATTCTGCTCAAACGTAGACCGCTTGATCACAAGACCACAATGACGAGGGGCTAGATTTTCTTCCTTGTTGGAATCCTAAGCTCAAGGATGTCGGAAGGAGGTTTCCTGGCGGATACGTTGAGGAAGCTTCTTACCAGTGAATCACGATTCAACGTCTTCCAGGGCTTTGCGGCTGGTTTTTCAGTTCCCCTCCTGGGAATTTCGATCTACTTGAGACTTCGATTACTCAGATCCCCAGAACCCTGACTTAGGCATTAGACGTTTTGTACATCGATACAACCCTTTGATCGAGGCTAATGGATGTTTGTTTCCGATTATTTTTCTAATCGTCATGAAATAGCGGAGTAGTATGGGCAAAAAACATACTCCCAACCCAGACGAGTCAGGGGATTTGTTGAAGAGTAGTGCACACTAAACCGCTCCAGCTTCGGTCACCTAGGCTGTGACCGAGAGAACGCATATCTAAGGCTGCTTTAAGCCTGCCCAACCGGATACCCGATCCCTGCAAGCAGGTTTTCGATAGCCTCTTCCGTCGCCGGGGCATCATAACCAATCAACGCCTGACGAGTGCCTACATCGACGCGCACAGAGGCCACGCCCTCCAGCTTGGCGACACTTTCCTCGATCGTCTTTTTACAGCCAATGCAGCTGATCGCCGGGAGGGTGTAAGAAACCTGCTTTTTCGATGGTACGCTCTTTTGTGCTGAGTCCTTCTTGGCCATCATCGCTGCGTGATTATGTTGCATCATCCCCCCACCCATACTAGCCATGGTGCGGTACATGATAAACATCATCACGAACATGCCCAACAACCCGAGCATCGGCAGGAGCATCGCACCCCAGGCCCCCAATCCCATGCCGTCGAAACCGGTGAGCATCATCGCCAGGGGGCTGGCTCCAATTTGCCATAACCCCACCATCACGACAATCATCGCCAGGGTCATCAAACCGAACATGAGCATCGGCCGGGGCCTATTGGGCACCCGTGCATGCTGATGCCCGGCTTGCGTCCCATGGCCACCATGGCTCCCGAGGAAGGCAAGGCGCGTCTCAGCCTCTATGCCACGCTCAGCGTTCGCTGGGACAACCATTGTTGTGCCTGCCGAAACTGGATGACGCGTACCATCAACAACCATCCAACCTGACCCCTCCAGGAAGTGATAGGTCGCATCCGTGGATGGGTGGGGAGGAATATTCACACCGGCTTCGAGGCCGACAAGTACAGCTCGGTAGGTTTCTGTATCCAGCAGAACCTGATGCCTCGGCCCATCCACAGAAAACTCAACGATTGACTTCCAATTAGAAATATTCTTCACTTCAGACATTATCATCTCCTCATCGTCCTAATCATCTGATACTCGTATCGCAACCCGGAAAAACCGAACGCCCGGGCGATGGATATACCATACTGCCCAGACGGTTGATTGTCATCGACTAAAGTCGTATTCGTTAGTGATCAGTTTTCAATCGCGGCAGGAGCCTTCAATTTATCAAAATCAAGGATGCAGATCTGATCCCGCTCAACTTCCACAATACCATCGTCCGCCAAGCGACGTAGAGAGCGATTGAGAACATCGGTCACCGTACCCAGCCTCGCTGCCATTGCGGCCTGTGTATCCCACTTTCTTCGCATGACGATCCCATCCACCGCTTCCTCTATCAGCAGGCGTGCCAGACGTTCTTCAACGCTGCGAAGTGAAAGATCTTCGACTTGTTGCATCAGCTGCTGGATCCGCATAGCCAGCGATGAAATGATCATGCCCCCCAGCGCAGGGTGTTCATTCAAAAGGCGCAATAAAGCCTTGCGTTCAATAGTCCAAACTGTTGAATCTTCGAGTGCAATCACAGTTCCCGGGTTGGTTTCGCTCGCTAAAACACCAATGGCATTGAAGACATCTCCAGGACCGACGACCCGGACAACCTGCTCACGTCCGGACATTGAAACTTTAACCGATTTCAAGTATCCGTCCTGGACAATGAATAACCCGGCGCTTGCCTCTCCTTCCACGAAAATCGTCTGTCCAGCGGCATAGTGGCGCAGAACCGCAGCCTCGCCGATCGCCGTCAGCGTGGCAGCATCCACTCCACCCAAATATGGAACGGACAATAATAGTTCCAATACTTTTTCTTGCTTAGTCATTGCTCTGCTCCAAGGGTATTGTAGACCACACTGCTGCTCAAGCTCAAGAGACCGATGGGCTACGTTTGGAATACCCACCGCCTACCCTTTCGCCCATCCCTGCGGATAAAAATATTGCCCCCTACCATGGGGTGGCCGGGGGCTTGAAGTGCCTGTATGGCGCACATTGGGAACTATGTTTCCGCATTGGGCTTCCATCGTTTGAAGCGGGGGTTCCCTCCATCTACTCCAAAGGCTGGTCCATCAGTTCTTCGGCCGCATCCTGGATCAGGATCGAGCGTAGAGTTTCGGCAAAATCATCGCTGTCTGGACCGTCTGTGATTAAGTCGATCTTGTTGGGATGGTCAACCCCGAGTCCGAGAGATACGGCTCGTTCAAGTTGCTCTTGCTTGAATATCGGACCGTGCTGAACAGCGGGGGTGGTGCCGAAATATCGCAGGATAGCGACGCCAACCGCATCGATGGCCACACGATCCGTACCAGCAAGGATCAAACCCGGGTGGGCTAACGTTCCGCTATCCGGTCCACCATTGATGAAGGCGTCTACTGCGTCGACGATGACCAGATCGGGCGTATAGGCAGTATTGATCTCCGCAATCATGCGCCGCTGGGCTGCAGAATTGTGCAATTGCGTCATATATTCCACATTATCCCCCGGTACTCGAAAGGCCACCATGCCCACCGAATTCTTGAGCGACATGGTGAAGTGGCCGCCAAAACGATGGGTTTTTAGACAACAGAGTGAAACGATGCCTTCTGCCTCCAGCACCGGTCGGGCGAGCGCGAATCCCGAGGGCCAATCTGAGCCTTCGAATTCAATATGCTCCCAACCCTCGACATCGAGTTCATCAAAAGCTATCAAGTCAAACCCAAGTTCGTCTCCCATGGCTGGTAGACCTTTTTTATCCATCACCCAGCGGGTCATCTCCATGCCGCTGCGATCGCCGACGGTGATATGCTCGGAGCCATTTTGCTTAAGCCACTGGATCATCGTGGTTAGAACATCATTATGGGTTGAGCCGGGCGTTGCGTGAGAGCTGTTTAAATTGGGTTTAACCAACACCCGCTTGCCGTGAAAATCTCGCGCATCAAGGATCGACAAAGCTCGTTGCACACCCTCGGTGCGGTCTTCGGTCTTAATCAGGACGACCGCGGCACGATCCGGCGCGGCGGTTGCGGTGGGGTTGGGGAGATTTGTGGCCGTGGGTAAGGGCAGCGAGGTGTTCGTGGGCATCTCGGAAGGTGGTTTCGTTGGCAGGGCGGATGGAATCAGACCCAGGGCACGCCGGCAACCGGAGATTGCATGTGCCCCGAGAACGCTCCCAACGAACGGCGCAGTCACTCGAATGAAGGTTCTACGGTCCATGATTTTTGCCTTCCTTATCCCACAAACCTGCGCTTAGTTCACTTGTGCATGGTCAAACTGGCTGTTGTAAAGCTCAGCGTAGAAGCCATTTTGTTCCAGCAATTCCTCGTGCTTGCCTTGCTCGACAACATCACCTTCGTCCATCACCAGGATCCAATCCGCATTACGGATGGTGGACAGGCGGTGAGCGATGATGAAACTTGTGCGATTCTGCATCAGGGTGTCCATGGCCTGCTGGATCAAGAGCTCTGTTCGGGTATCGACTGAACTGGTGGCTTCGTCCAAAATGAGCATCCTGGGATCCGTCACGATGGCCCGCGCAATGGTTAGAAGCTGCTTCTGACCCTGCGATATGTTTGTTGCTTCCTCGTTCACCACCAGGTTATATCCCTCAGGGAGAGTGCGCACGAAATGGTCCACATGGGCGGCTTTAGCTGCAGCGATGACCTCATCGTCGCTGGCATCAGGCCGGCCATAGCGGATATTTTCCATAATCGTGTCGTTATAAAGCCATGTATCTTGCAGCACCATGCCAAACATGCAGCGCAAATCCTCGCGCCGGTAGTCTTTGACATTATGTCCATCTACCAGGATCGCCCCGCTGTTGACATCGTAGAAACGCATCAGCAGCTTGACGATAGTTGTTTTTCCTGCACCGGTCGGACCTACAAGAGCGATCTTCTGCCCAGGGATGATATCGGCGGAGAATTCCTTGATGACGATTTTGTCGGAGTCGTAGCCAAATTGAACATTCTGGAACTCCACATGACCGTCAACCTTTTCTAGCTGGACAGGATCGTCGACTTCGGGAATCTCCTCTTCCTCGGCCAGGAATTCAAATACGCGCTCGGCTGCGGCTGCGGTCTGCTGGAGGACATTCGAGATATTGGCGATCTGCGACAGCGGCTGGGTAAAGGAACGGACGTACTGGATAAAGGCCTGAATGTCTCCCAACGTGATTGCTTTTTGGGTGGCCAGGTATCCACCAAGAATGGCGATTGCCACATAGGCCAGGTTTCCAACGAAGTTCATGATCGGCATCATCAAACCAGACAAGAACTGGGATTTCCAGGCAGAGCTGTAAAGGGTGTCATTAATCCCATCGAAACGCTCGACACTCTTGGCTTCCCCGTTGAAAGCTTTCATCACCAGATGCCCGCCGAACATCTCCTCAACATGCCCATTGATATGGCCCAGGAAATCCTGCTGCTGTTTGAAATATTTTTGCGATTGTCGCACGATCAAGGCAATGATTGCCATCGATAGAGGCATCGCCAGCAGCGCGACGAGAGTCATTTGCCAACTGATAGAAAACATCATGACCAACACACCGATCACCGTCACCACCGAGGTGATGATTTGTGAAAGGCTCTGGTTGAGCGTCTGACTTATCGTATCGACATCGTTGGTTATGCGCGAGAGCACTTCGCCCTGGCTGGTATTGTCGAAATATTTGAAAGGCATCCGGTTGATTTTCTCGGCAATGTCTTTGCGGAAACGATAGGTAATATCCATCGATATTCCGGACATAATCCAGCCCTGGATGAGGCTAAACAAGGCAGAAACAAGATACAACGCCAGGGTTATCAAGATGATCCTGCCGATAAAGTCGAAATCAATCCCGGAGCCGGTTCCAGCAATCTGCGCCATAACGCCTTCAAAAAGTTTTGTGGTTGCCTGGCCTAAAATCTTGGGGCCAGCGATGCTGAAGACGGTGGAGGCTACTGCGAAGAGCATCACGATTACGATGGCGGTCTTGTAAGATCCAAGGTATTGGATCAGTTTGATCATCGTGCCCTTGAAATTAATGGCTTTATCGCCCGGCATCATTGCCCCAGGACCATGGCCTCTTCCCATGGGACCACGCCCTCTCATGGGGCTACCTGCAGGTTTACGATCAGAAGATGAACTCTTATCGTGCGCGCTCATGCCAGTTCCTCCTTGCTCAATTGCGACAGAGCAATTTCCTGGTAAGTCTCACAGCTTTCCATGAGTTCGCGATGTTTTCCCTTGCCAACAACCCGACCTTGATCGAGAACGATGATCTGATCAGCGTTCTTGACTGTGGCCACACGCTGAGTCACGATCAGCACACTGCTTTCTCCTGTTTTCTCTTTGAGCGCCCTGCGAAGTGCAGAATCGGTTTTGAAATCCAGGGCCGAAAAGCTGTCATCGAAAATGTAAATGGGTGGTTTTTTGACCAGGGCACGGGCAATCGAAAGGCGCTGCTTCTGCCCTCCCGATACATTCGAGCCACCCTGGGCAATCGCGGCTTCAAAGCCCTCCGCTTTGGAAAAGATGAATTCTGTGGCCTGAGCGATATCAGCGGCTTCTTTCAGTGTTTCATCACTGGCATTTTCATCGGCGTAGAGCAGGTTACTTTCGATCGTTCCTGAGAACAGCATCCCCGTTTGAGGGACGTAACCGATCGTATCTCGCAGATCGCTCTGTTTGACTTCGCGAACATCGATCCCATCCAGGTAAACAGCACCTCCGGTGACATCGTAGAAACGCGGGATCAGGTTAACAACGGTGGATTTACCGCAGCCCGTAGAGCCAATGAAGGCTGTTGTCTCGCCTGGTTTGGCGGTGAAGCTGATATCGTGGAGCACATCATCGCTCGCCCCGGGGTAGCGGAAGGACACATTACTGAACTCGATTTGGCTGACGACTGGGTCGTTGAATTGTTTGGGATCTTCCGGATCAGTAATGACCAATTCGGTTTCCAGCACATCGGCGATACGCCCGCCTGACACGGCTGCCCTGGGCAAGAAGATGAACATCATCGACATCATCAAGAATGCAAATACAATCTGCATCGCGTATTGCAGGAAGGCCATCATATCACCGACCTGCATGGTCGATTCAGCGACTTGATGCGCGCCAACCCAGATAATCCCCACAGACAATACGTTCATCAGCAACATCATTACGGGCATCATTATGACCATGACTCGGGCAACATACAGACTGTTATCGGTTAAATCTCGATTGGCTTTGTCAAAGCGCTCTTCCTCGTTTTCCTGCTTGTTGAAAGCGCGGATGACCATCATGCCAGACAGGTTTTCACGCGTCACCAGGTTGAGCCGGTCGATCAGGCTTTGGATAATTCTGAACTTTGGCAGTGAAACCGAGAAAACGACCAGAATCAAGCTGAGCAGTGCAACCACAGCTACAGCGATGATCCACCACATTTCAGCGCTCTTATCTATGGCGCGGATGACGCCACCTACGCCTAGGATGGGTGCATAGAAGACCATACGCATGATCATGAAGATCACCATTTGAACCTGGGTGACATCATTCGTCGAGCGGGTAATCAGAGAAGCTGTCGAAAATTGATTGAATTCAGCGCTCGAGAAGCTCTCCACCTTTTTAAACACTGCCTTGCGGATATCACGCGCCGCCCCGGCAGCGGTTCTCGAAGCCAGGAAGCCAACGGTGATCGTACAGGCTCCACCCAGCAGCGAGATCAGTAGCATCGTGCCGCCTGTGCGTAGAATGTAATCCGTTTGCAGCTTGCCGGTATCCATGCCGAGCGCCTCGTACTCGGTTTTTACCGCACCATCCGCCATCTGGTTGATCATATTGTCCCCCAGGCTGGCGAACATCAAATTTATTGTGGAGCTCAGCTCTGCAAGCTGCTCGGCTGGCATCCTGGCCAGCACTTCAAAGACATCCATGCCGGGAGGAATCTGAGATGGATCGAAATCAAATCCATCCCCCAGTGGTGGAGCTGTGGATGGATCTGCGATCATTTGCTCGATGCCGGAAACTACAACCGAAGCCTTTCCCATGATGGGGTTAAGTATTTCGATTTCGGCTTGATCAACTTCTTTGAGCACGTAAATCGGCTCATCTGTAAGAGCAGGGAATTCCTCAAGATATGAGTCCGCGCTGGGGGAGGATGGTTTCACCAGCTCGTAATCCTCCAGCACGAGCGCCTTATCCTCGAGAATCATAAAAATGAACAACCTGTCCATCGTAGTTTGTCGGATCGCTTTAGGAACGGCGTTCTCCACCCCGCTTTGCTGGATGCCATTGTTGATGATCTTTGACAGATAATCGGGCAGCGCCAGATCGGCGTTTGCCAGGACAAACAACAGGGCAATGGATAAGATGATCATAAGTACATAGGGTTTTAAATATTTGATCAAACGTAGCATATTGGGGATGCTCCTTGAAAAGACATTTAACTTTCGGGCTCGATGGATTGCTCGAGATTTCTGGTTTTGTCAATCAGGATATTCAGTGCCACCATGATGGTTTCTTTTTCACCATCAGACAGGGTCTCCGTTAGATCATCCAACCACCTTTGACGGGCACGGATTCCTTCTTCAAGAATCCGGTTACCTTTATCGGTCAAGACAATCTGTTTGCCGCGCCGGTCCCTTGGATCCTCTGTGCGTAGGATTAATTCCTGCTGTACCAGACGCTCCAGCATTTGACTGGCTGCGGCACTGGTCACATCCAGATGGTTGCCAAGTTCTGTGACGCCACATATTCCTTCATGATGGATATGGAACAAAGCACCGATATGTGACATCGAGAGCCCGCTTTTTCTGGCATAGGAAATGAAATTACGCATTGATCGATGCATAGAAACTTTGATCCATTCCTCAAGCGTGGCAACAAACGGATCGGTTTGCATGTTTCACCTCTCTAAATAATTAAGCGACCTAAAATATAAAGCCATCTTCGGAAAAAGTCTAGGGGAGATTTGCTGAATATCGAGGGCAAACGAAGAACTGATAAAAGAATGAAGACATTTTCTACCTGATTGATTCAAAGCAGATAATGATTAAAAGCGTAAACCGAGTGATTGATTACAAGGGGATTCAAATGCGAATGCGATAATGCCTCTATTGATGCCCACTTCCTTTCCCGGGCATAAGGTATCCACACTATCTGACCGTAATAATCAGAGCGCGATCCCCGTGGACTCTAAGGCGCGATGTCGATCGTTGTCACCACCGGCAAGTGATCGGAGGCTTGTGTGAGAATCACCTGGGCCTCAACAGCGACCAAATCGTCGCTGTGCCATATGTAGTCAATACGCTCGTAGGGATCGCCAGCGGAGAAGGTGTAGCCTTGCCCAACGCCCGCTTCGCTCCACGAATCCAGCAGACCCGCATCCGTGATAAGCTCCATCTCGACCCAGTCGGGTTGCGCATTCAGATCCCCGAGCAGCAGTGAATAACCCTGCCCATTCCAGAATCGGAGTATTACAGGTACTTGAGCTTGTCGAGCGAGGCTATCGGGGCCGATGTGATGCAGGTGAGTAGCGATGACTAACAGTGGCTGTGGTCCCCCTACGTCAATGCGAGCCCAAAGATACCCTCGCTTAATCAGGGTGTCTGCAAGGGGTAGTTCACCCCATCCGGATTCGAGCACAGGGTAGCGGGAGAGAATTGCATTGCCCCAGATGGGTTCGTCCGTACCTCGGAAAAGAATGGGCATATCCAGGCGCTGCGAAAGCCAGGTGGACATGTCAGCCGATCCGTCCATCAATCGCACCCGTGAGACTTCCTGTAACGCCACAATATCCGCGCCGGAATCCTCGATGACCTGGGCAATAGCTTCCAGGTCTTGGAGACCAGCAAAGCCAAAACCCGCGTGGACGTTGTAACTCATCACCTTAATCGGGAGACCCGATGGTTGCTCGGCGACAGGAGCAGAACCCAGCAGCGCCCAATATGCCAGCGGCACGATGGCTAAAACACCCGCAACCGAAATGCCGGACAGATCCCAGGAGGCGACATCAGTTTGCGATCGGGCCTGTATGCTGGCAATCAGAAGAAGCACTCCCAGCAGGACAGCTGCCGTCGTTGGGAAAACCTGGCGCGGGAAGGGCAATGCCATGTCCATGGCTATGTAGTAAGCGAACACGAGGGTGAGAAAGAGCACCATCCCTCCTGCCACAACGACCGTCGTTCGCCACAACCCCGGGCTATTCGCTTGTTTGGTAACACCGGCAACGACTGTCCACCCCCAACCCATAAGCAGTTGCCCGACGAGAATCGTGAACACGATCATTCCGCCTGCCTGATCTATGCCAAAGACGGCCAGCGTTAGATAGATGGCAATGCCAAACGCGAGTATCGGGTGCATACTTCGTGGGCGGGCAAACCCCCAGGCAACACCGGCTGCCGCGGCCAAGGTCCCCAACATGACAATTACAAAACCTAGCGGCGCGTTCAACCCGGCTACCTCTTCCACCCAACCCTGGCTCTGAAAGAACAACACTTGAAGTACCATGTATGGGCCGATCGCCATGAGAGGTAAAGCACGCTTCCAGGCAGCATCGCTTGCAATCCCAGCCCCT
>DAOUDJ010000023.1:0-10263 GCA_034430795.1 Anaerolineales bacterium
CTGACGGTTGGCTCCTTTAGCCGCAGCGGTAAAGAGCACACCGTCGATATCCTCCATACTGGGTCCCAGGATGGTGACTTCTCCCCCTTCGCGTTCTTTTAATATGATGGCCTGTTCTAATGCATGGTCGTCGGGTTCGTTGATGATCAGGCGCATGAACGTCGTATCCACGTTTGCACCGCTGGCGTCGATTTCCACCTCCTCGACGAGATCCGGCACAAGTTTAACTAGGACCACTATGTTCATTGTCTTTCTCCTAGACTCCCATGGCCTCGGCTAATAGTTCAGCGATGTCTTTCACGACGATTCCTTCGGCCCCAGAGATGTTCTTGATCGCGTCCTCGAATCGAGGAACTTCGTATGGACAAGCGACGGCCAGGATCCGTGCCTTTCCTCCCTCGTCAGCGGCCTGCGCTTCACCGAGCGCGGACACCGCTTCTCGCACGCGCCACTCAGAAATGCGGACCTCGGCCTTCTCCCAGCGAAAACCGTCAAGCCACATGCCTCCGCCGCCTCCACCGCAGCACAAACTGTATTCCCGGGTGTGGGACATCTCCACGAGTTCCACACCGGGAATGCTTTGGAGTAATTGGCGGGGTTCGTCGTAGATGTCGTTGGCTCGACCAAGGTAACACGGATCGTGGAACACGACGGTTGCGTCGATACTGTGCTTCAGTAGCGGCTGGATCTGGTCCATACGATCCGCGAAGAACTGCGAGTAATGGCGGACCGGGTATGAGATGCCGAGCCGCGGGTATTCATTCTTGAGCGCGTTGTAGGCGTGGGGGTCGCTGGTGAGGATTTCGTTAAACTCGTATTTCTCGAATGCTCTAGCGTTCTTTTCGGCCATCATCTCGAATAACCCGCTCTCGCCTGCAAGTCGTAGCGAGTCGCCGTCGCTGACCTCCTCCGGACCAAGGATGCCATAATCCACGTCTAAAGTGTTGAGGATTTTGGTTAGAGCCAGCGTAGCCGATCGAGCAGTGGGGTGGTAGGAGGCGTAATCGCCGACGAACCAAAGTACATCCACGGGTCGTTTGGCTTTGGCCATGATAGTGATTTCGGGCTCGAGTTTGGTGGCCCACGCCGCTCGTTTGCGGGGTGATTCGCCGAGTGGATTGAAATAGCGCTGAGCTTTCTCGAGGGCGTCCTGAAGTTCTGTGGGGACGTTTCCCGCTAATAACATCTCTTCTTTCACCCGGGTGGTCAACCCTTCGGTGACCGGGATCTTGGCCGGGCAAACCTGAGTGCAGGCGTAACAGGAGACGCACATCCAGGTGGTGTCGCTGTCCAACAAGTCCTCGAGCATCCCTGCGCGCAGAGCGGCGATCATCCCGTGAGGGGGGTATTTCATCACGAAGCCGAACGGGCACGCACCGCTGCATGCCCCGCATTGGAGACACAAGCGAATGCGCTCGCCTTCCGGAACGGTCTCGACGAATTGCTGGATGAACTCTGTGGAGGTATCGATTATTTTCGTTTCCATTAGCACACGCCCCATCCTCTGAACGAAAAACCTCGCATGAAACCGTAAGGAAGGTTACAACTACGGATGATACGAGGTCGCCGGGAATCGGTTGAGTAACATGGATTCATGTCAACTCTCCATTAGTATTTATGCTTGAGATGTCAAGTAAATTCATGCATTAGTTACTTTTGTAACTATTATATAGTATGTGATTTTTCTCACAAATAGCGAAGTGACAGACGACCAGCATGAATCGGACAAACGTCCAGCATGTAGTGACGCGCCTTAATCGGCGTTACATAAAATGACGATACGCGCACAATAAGTGACATAAATACAATGGAAATAAGAGTATCCAAAGTGAGTAAAGGATTGATCATCTCGATGATAGCCATGCTCGATCAACAAGCCTTTACTCAATGTTAAACAGGCTTTCGCAGTTCCAAGAAAAGGCTCTCTCTAGAAAGAGTAATAGTGTTAGTTGGCAGTCGGGATTGTGAATTATGTCGCTTGCCTTAAACAGTATTGCGAAGCACACTTAGTAACAAGTTAGTCTGTACGTAAACCCACAAGTAGTTACCTAATGAGGAGGTTGATCCCATGGTCCTGAAACCAAAACGTCCAGTCCCCTCGGACATCGAGATCGCACAGGAGGCAGACCTTCGTCCGATCCTGGAGATCGCAGAGAAGATCGGGTTGGAGATGGACGACCTGGATCTCTATGGACAATATAAGGCGAAAGTGCATCTCGATGTGCTTAAGAAGGTTGCCGACCGTCCCCAGGGAAAATATATCGACGTCACCGCCATCACGCCGACTCCGCTTGGTGAAGGGAAGACCACAACGACGCTTGGGCTTACACAAGCGATGGGCACACATCTCGGGAAAAATGTGATGTGCTGCATTCGCCAACCGAGTATGGGACCTACCTTTAACATCAAGGGTGGGGCGGCAGGAGGGGGCTACAGCCAGATTATCCCCATGGAGGATTTCAACCTCCACCTCACCGGCGACATTCATGCGATCACCGTTTCGCATAACCTGGTCGCTGCAGCGCTTGATACTCGTTTGTTTCATGAGAGCCGGCAGTCGGACGAAGCGCTCAAGCGTCGCGGTGTGACACGCATCGATTTCGATGTTGATACCATCACCTGGAATCGTGTTGTCGACGTATGCGATCGATCCTTACGCGACATCAAAGTAGGTTTTAATGACGACAAACTGCGCGATGGCTCGCCCAGCCCGGTTTTCCCGCGCTCAACGGGCTACGATATCTCGGTCGCCTCAGAATTAATGGCCATACTCGCCCTGGCAACGAGCTTACGCGACTTGCGCGAGCGAGTAGGAAGGGCTGTCGTCGGATTGAACAAGAAGGGCGATCCAGTCACGCTTGAGGATCTTGGTGTAGCCGGTGCCGTTACGGTCTTGCTGAAAGACGCGCTCATGCCTAACCTCATGCAGACGATCGAGGGTCAGCCGGCATTAGTGCACGCAGGACCCTTCGCGAATATCGCCCATGGCAATTCATCCATCATCGCCGATCAAATCGCGCTTAAGGTTGCGGACTACGTCGTCACCGAGAGCGGTTTCGGCGCCGATATCGGCATGGAGAAGTTCTTCGATATCAAGTGCCGTTACTCAGGCTTGATCCCGAATGCAGTTGTGCTGGTTGCAACTGTGCGTGCCCTGAAGATGCATGGCGGCGGACCAAAAGTGTCCCCCGGTGCACCTATGGACGAGGCGTATACATCGGAGAACCTTGAACTGCTAGAAGCCGGCCTGCCGAATCTCGGCTTCCATATCAAGAACGCCATTCGCTTCGGGATCCCTGTGGTCGTTTGTGTCAACGGTTTCAAGGATGACACCGATGCCGAAATGGAGATGGTGCGTAAATACTCCGAGGAACAGGGTGCGTTTGCGGCGGTCAAGAGTACGCATTGGGCCGATGGCGGCGCGGGCGCTGTGGAATTTGCCCAAGCGGTCGTTGATGCCTGCGAGCAGCCAAGCGACTTCAAATTCCTCTACCCGCTGGATTGGCCGATCAAGAAGAAGATCGAGTTTATCTGCAAAGAGTTCTATGGCGCGGATGGGGTTACCTATGAGCCGTTAGCTGAAGAGCAGATTGCGACCTACGAGAAAGCGGGCTTTGGGGATCTGCCGATGTGCATGGCGAAAACGCATCTTAGCCTGAGCCATGACCCGTTGTTGAAAGGCGTGCCAACCGGCTTCACGGTGCCAGTCCGGGAGGTGCGTGCGAGCGTAGGCGCGGGATTCATCTACCCGATTCTGGGAAAGATGAGCACGATGCCCGGTCTGGCCACGCATGCCGCGTTCATGAATATTGACCTGGATCTGGAAACAGGCAAGATCACTGGCTTGTTCTAACACCTGCCGATAAGGCGAATGAAAGAGGGGTTGTCCCAATAGGACAGCCCCTCTACTTATATTTGAAACCTTATTCCGTACAATTAATTGATATGAGTAATGAACATGAATTGGAAACTCCTTATCCCATCAGTATTGATCTTCAGTTTCCTTGCCGGATGTGCGCCGACGGTTGAAGATCCCGCCGCTGAGAATACGCCTTCGGTAGAAGAACCCACTGTCGTGAATACGCCCCCGACTGCCACCAGCGAAATGCAGGAGGAAGACACCCCACCAACCACAGAGGAAATTTTCCCCGACCCGCTCGGCGGGAGGATCCCCGTTATTTATTCACATGGCGGCGGCCCCTGTGATATCGGGGGGATGGTTTTTCTCACCAAACATCCCAACGTTGATCTGATTGGATATGTGCTCACTCGAGGTGAGTATCATCCAGAAATAGCGGTGAAGAAATGGCCGGTATTTTTGTTTGATGTCCTGGATTACAAAAGCACTTCCATCGCGCTAGGGTCTGATGAACGCATGGACCCAAATTCACATGAGTTCCCAGAAAGCTGGAGACCTTTATCTGATGATTTTTGGGGGTTGGCTTTGCCGGATCAGGTGACCGATTTTGAGGTAGGTGTCGGGCATGAATTGATCATTGACCTGGTGAACAATTCACCGGAGAAAGTGACCCTTATTGCGATGGCTTCCATGATTGACATCGCCCTGGCACTGCAGGAGGATCCGGGTATTATCGACAACATCTCCCATGTCGTTATTATGGGCGGCGCCTTTACTGTTGAAGGAAATCTGTCTGATGCTCCTTATCCAATAAGTAATGAGGTTGCTGAGTGGAATATGTGGATCGACGCCCAGGCTGCCCAGTATGTTTTTAATTCAGGGGTGCCGGTATCCATTATTCCGTTGGATGCTATCCAGTATTACATCCAATCAGCGGATATTACTGAAATCAATGAAATTGACGATCCCGGTGTGAAGTACGTGGCTCGGATGTGGAATAAACAGTGGGGCTGGAGAGGAGGAGGATTCTTTATCTGGGATACGATCACCTCTACGGCGGTCACAAACCCGGAAAACTTCGTTTGGACCTATGATGGCATCGATGTGATTATTGAACCGGGCGATTTCCAGGGGGAGACCATCGCGCTCAATAATGGCGCAACACACACTCGCTTTGCGACGGACGCTGACTATGATGCCATCCTCGATCAGCTCTTTGAAACCTTCCGTGGAGAAACTGCTCTTGCGCCTCCCGCTGATGGGGAGTCAGAGTTCTCCCTTACCGAACTGGCCGGCACCTGGGAGGGGTTTACCGGAGATTTCCATATCACCTTTTACTTGGAATCAGAATGTAAATTGAACGAAAAATGTGGAACCTTTGAAATCCCGGAATTTTCTCTTACCGGTGACATTACCTTTGTCGATATCAGTGGCAATGTGGTTGAATTCAAAGCGACAAACATGTCCTCCGGGCAGCCAGGTAATGACTATGAATACCTGCAGATTCAGGATGATGGCACATTGTTTTATTCCTCAACAGGTTCGGGCGTGACCAGTGAGGCTATCCTGATTAGGAAATAGTTTTCCCGATTGCTTGCGTAAGTGCTTCTCTATGGGTGAAGTTGAATAATAATATGGCCGCTTCATCATCCATTCGGATTCCCAATGTTCTTCTTTCATGGCGTCATGCCATTCTCCGCCGAGGATCCCTATCTCCACATCCACCGATGCTGTGCGGTTCAAAAGAGCACGAAGTCTCCGACCAATAAACGGATCAGCGCCCTGCTGTTGAAGGGCATTCGTCTGGAGCATCCCGACTTCCTCTCGGTTGTCATTTCGAGTGAAACGAGAAATCCCTATTACGATTCTCGCGAGAGCCCTTTTCTTTGTGGATCAAGAACACCTCTTTCACAGAACTCCGCGCATTTTCTTGACACGCCTCAGGGATATCTTATCCCCTTGCCGGGGTTCGAAATGACATCCATGGGCTGCGACTTCCTCTCGGTTGTCATTTCGAGTGAAACGAGAAATCCCTATTACGATTCTCACGAGAGCCCTTTTCTTTATGGATCAAGAACGCCTCTTTCACAGAACTCCGCGCATTTTCTTGACACGCCTCAGGGATTTCTTATCCCCTTGCAAGGGTTCGAAATGACATGATCTAAAGCGGGACGCGGCCAGCGGCGTAGAATGTCGGCACGAACAAGACTCTCGTCCCCATTTCCCAGGCTTCGCGGTCGATCCGTTTAAATTGTTCGATCTCATCAGCGGAGAGCAAGTAGCTCAGATCTCGAGCAAGAGTCTCCCATTCAGATTCCAGTTGACCCTCATCTACGCTTCCCTGCCATTCTCCGCCTAACAAGCCGCATCGAATCTCGGTCAGCTGCGCCGAGTGGAAAAGCGCACGCAATGTTCGTCCCAAATATGGGTTAGCGCCTTGGTCAGCCAACGCTTGGATCTGCATTTGACCAACGGTTTCAAGCTCACGGGGGTAATCTATCCGACCGCCATAATCAGGCTCTGCTAATGCCAGAACCCAACCGCCTGGCTTTGTGACTCTTACCATCTCATCGAGGATCTGTTCGGGGTCTTCAACCCAGAGTAGAAGATAATGACAAACAGCCACATCAAATACTGCGGGTTGGAAAGGTAGATTGTTGCCGTCTCCGGCGAGATACAAGGACGTAGGGTCAATATTTTGGGCAAAGGTTACAGCAGAACGGTCGATGTCAATGCCAACGCTCTCCAATGAAAACCGCTGGCTAATTTTTGCACTGACCACCCCCGTGCCGGAGCCTACCTCCAGAACTTTTTGCTCTCCTTGAATCTGAATGGAATCAAAAAGCTGGTCTCGGATCGAAGCGGTCCAAGTTGCCTGAACGAGGTAGCGCGAGTGCAAACGCTCTAGGGTATTATGCTGCATGAGGACTCGCAAAAGGCGAAAGTATCGATTAAGTCCGTTGCCATTCCAGCGGGCTTTCGAGCAGCCATCAAGAAGTGGCGTGATAGCTTGAGACAGCCTGATCCCAAATCTGATCCCAGGGATCACGCAAGATGTTTCCAAAGATCTGGTTCACGCCCTGGGTCGTTAAGACGTCACCATCTGGTTCTACGTAGAGCCAGGCACGTCCCGCGCCTTGAGGTACATTCTCAAGCTCAAGGGCAATTGGGTTTGTCTCTGAATAGGGCGCCGGGAGATCCCATATGAGGTCCAACCCAAGGGTTGCAGCCTTCTCACGGGCTTGTTCCAACGCGCTAACGTTTTGATCCGTTATCTCGATCGCGGAAAGAGAGACAGCCTTTACCCCTATCCGCGAAAGTTCTTCCAAGGTGTCATTCATTTGGGCGGATGATGCATGCTCCAGCGTCAGATGAACGGCAACGAAGATATCGGTTTCCAGTGCCCGTTCTAAGCCCTGCCTTGCAGTTGGGTCATCGGGAGCCAAGGACAGCAGTATGTGGTCCAATCCAGATTTGTCGAGACGATCGAGGTAAGTCGGATCAGACAACCGTTTCCCATTTGTGATGATCCCCGTGACCAAGCCAAGGGTCTCTGCGGACTGGATAAGATCGGGCAGGTCTTCCCGCAACGTTGGTTCACCTCCGGTGAATATCACATGAGGAATATTCGCATCCCACGCTGTAGAGAGGATCTGCGTCCACTCGGACTTCGAAAGCTCTTGATCTACACGTTCTCTCGCAAGTGGATCGTGAGTGCCTTGCTCGTCCAGTTTGTAGGTAAGCGCGCAATCCAGGCGGTAGGGAGCTGAAGGGACTATGCTGTAAGGTTCAACACGGTCCATCCCCAGGAACATAACCGGGTCAAGATCCGGCTCGGTCGCTAAGGTAAGGATCTCGACCCGCAGTTCACGTTGATCCCGCAAGGCATTCTTTCGGCTTATCTTATATCTTGCGGCCATGATTCCAGCGGCATCTTCTTCACACTTGCCCTGGAGCCACAACGCGACGTGCTCTGTTGCGGTTTGGTTCAAGTGAAGCACAGTCGTTGCATTTACCAAAAGGACACCCGCCCCATCGCTCTCCACGCGCAGATGCAGTCGGTTCGGGGCTTCCGCATCCTCCGGGAACATAACCTGGTAAATCCCAGGGTCCGGAGCAGGGGGCAGTTCTTTGGGTGTGAAGAAACGAGAAATTATTGAGTCCATTATGTCGTCCTTCTTGCTAGGAATTGTGTAGCACGAGATTCTGATAAGAGATGGGCGTGTGCTCAGATCGGTTCATCAGGGTGAGGGGGCATCCGCCGCCGCACTCAGCAAGCACGGCGCAATTCTCGCAGGCGGCGGGAATATATTTCCGTTCGCGAAGCCATATCGAGCGTTCGTGATTCCAAATGCTATCCCAAGAATCGCGCAGGATATGCCCCAAAGGTTCATAAAAAGATTGACATGGGATCACATCCCCGTTCGGTTCTACGCACATGTTGTACAGCGCTGCTGTACAAGCTTTCACACCTAATTCCATCTGCACCGGATCGAAGTGACAGTATTGGGTTGGCGTGTACCAAATCAACCGTTGTCCATGCAGGTCCGTTTTCGCTCGCACGTGATCGAGGAGCGGTTCGAGGTCTGCTTCCAGCATACCTGTTCCCACGGTTGCACCTTTACCGGCGTAGATCAGCGCATTGAGGCCGACGGTTTTAACCCCCAGATCGGCGATGAAATCAACCGTCTCCCCGATTCTGGGACCATTCTCAGCGAGCATTGTCGTGTTCGTCATCAAGTAGACACCCGCATCGACGCAATTTTGAATGCCTTCGACAGTCTGACGGAATGCGCCGCGGGCCGCGACCATCCGGTCGTGGACTTCTTCAAGGTGTGATTCCAGTGTGATCTGTATGTGATCCAGTCCCGCTGTAAGCAGACGGTCTAAAAAACTGCGATCAGCGAGAAGTCGGCCATTGCTGAGAAGGCCTGTTATTTGACCCTTCGATTGTGCATGGGCGATCAAATCCGGCAGATCGGATCGCAGCGTCGCTTCACCGCCCGTGAAGCAAATATGCGGGATTCCCAAATCCCACAGGATGTCAATGACGTCAATCCAATCGTCCGTCTCCATTTCGGGATAGTCGCGCGATCTGGCGTTGTAGCAGTGAGGGCAGTTATCGTTGCAGCGGTATGTGAGCGCCAGGTCCATCCGGTAGGGTGCGCTGGGTTTCGCTGCGAAAGGCGGCAGGATGTCGATCGCCAAATCATGGACCGGGCAAGCTCCATTAGGATGGATCAACTCTTTAATTTGCGCACGTATTTTGCTGAAATCTCTCCGGGCATGATTGGATGAAACCTTGAAGGATTTGCGGATTTCCCGAATAGCGTGAGGTTCTGGCAGTTCCTCGAGTATCAACCACGCCATCCTGGCTGCCGTGGAGTTCAGATGAAGTGCTCGGTTGGCATTAATCAGCAGCAAACCAGACCCATCCTGATCGATCCGCAGGTGGATTTGGGCGCGCCCATCCTCAAATTCTTGCGTATAGGCGAACAAACCAGGTTCGAAGCGATTAGCGCTCCGGTTGCCAGGAAGGGGGAGGTGCAATTTCACCGACCGCCTCCCGCGCAGGCACAAGCACATCCCGCACATGCGCAAGCACAGGCACACCCGCCGCCGCTCCTGGATGAGCCGGAGCTGATGGAGCGAGGAGGGGGTGGATTGGTCGTCTTGGTCACACCCTGTGTAAAGCCGGTGAGGTTTTCTACCAGACCAGCGGCGGTATCCTGAACACTATTGACGACGGAGGCTGCGAAGTCAGCGCCGGGGAGCGTCGGGAGTGAGATGCCTCTTCCGCTTGGCGTTGGCATGGCTGTTTTGGTGCTTGTTGGAATGCTGGGAATTGAGCTCGGTCGGTACGATCCCCACCACATTGGCATATAGACCGGGCCAGTTCGAAATACTCGTGTGGTTTTATCATCGAAATTATCATCGAGCATCGTCCACTCGATATCCTCGGCGAAGCGTTCAGATTTGATCTCCGGAGTCTCCGCATTTTCAACCTGCTGCCAGGCTTTCTTGGTGATTGACTTGTAATACGCGTTGGTCTCCTTAAGGCTGAAGCCTTTCATCTTCTTCTGGACGGACTTCACAAGATTAATGGTCACTGTCTGCAGATTAGACCGTCTTTTCTTCTTGTGCTTGTCGATCAGAGCTTCGAGAAAATCGCGTTCATAGTCCCGGACCTTCACACCGGTATCGAGGCGTTTGAGGGTGAGAGGATCCTCCTTCACAACCTTGGCCGCGCCTTTCTTTATTACGGAGAAAAGGATCATCATGAGCACCCGGTCGAGCGGTGTTTCGGAAAGCACGGCTGCTTCGATCGCGGTCAACCCGCGTTTGATACCGTGCCCTTCAATCGAAATCTTCGGGGGCAAGTAGTCTAATTTTCTTTTATTGCC
>DAOUDJ010000024.1:0-9190 GCA_034430795.1 Anaerolineales bacterium
GCCGTGGCCGTCTAGATAATCCGCGATCGCGTGTGCATTGGCCACACATTCTTCATCAGGCATGAGGACAAGGATAAGATCCTCAGCTACGCTCATCACCAATCGAGCCAGAGGCGAAAGATTGCGCCCCAGGTCCACGATGATGTATTCGTAAGTGGAGCGGAGCGATTGTAGAAGCGGTGCAAGCCTGTCCGCGTTCAATCTCTCAGCCTGGTCCGGGCTGGAAGCGCCTGGGATAAACTTGATATCCCACGCCTGTGGGGTTAAGAGATTCTCGCGCAGGTATTCATGGGTGAGCTGGCTTGGTTCTAGTTCCGTCAGATCAACGACATCAGGTGGTCCCATCATTCCGGTGATCTCACACAAGGACCCAATCGGCAGGACGAGGTCGAGAACAACTGTCTTGCCTAACCCGACAGCTTGTGAGATGAGGTGGGCGATGTTTATGCAAATCGATGATGTTCCGACCCCGCCTTTCACCCCCAGGAAGGCAATCACCTGAGCGAGATGAGGAGCCACCGAAGCGCTTTTCTCCATCGCGTTAGATTGCTGGTCTTCCGCCAGGTAGCTAATCAGGACTTCCACTGCGTCGGTTTGCTTGATGATGATATGGTTCAGGCCTGCATCTATGCCGGCGACAGTGGTTTGGGGCGAGCTAAGATGTGTGAAACCGATTAGGATAGTCCGGCTCGTGCGCTGATCTTTTCTAAACTTTTGGATGAGTTCAAGAAAATCGATATCGGGGAGATCTAATTCTGTGACGATGATGTCAGGTGGGTCTCGCCATGCTTCGATCAACCCTTCTTTACCCGTTGGAACCACCTGAACTTCATAGCCCGCTTGCGTGAGCATATGGTGGAGAAAGACACTGGTCTTGCGATCGGGCTCGATGACGAGCAATGAAGGAGTCGGCATTCTAGCGTAACCCGTGGGTCCAACCGTTATTCGATGGATGGCATCATGTACCCGATCCCCTGTTTGGTTATGATATGTACGGGGTTCTTGGGATCAGGTTCGATCTTCTGGCGAAGCCGGCTGAGGCAAACCCATAGGATTTCCTTGTCGTCTTTGTATTCAGGTCCCCAGACTGACACCAGTAGATCTTCCGGGCTGAGCACTCGGCCAGTATTGTTGGCCAGTGTTTGAAGCAGACGATATTCAGTCGCGGTGAGGGCGACCTCCTCCCCATCCATATTGACCTGTGCGCGCGCAAGGTCTATCTCTAATCCGTCGTGCTTGAAAATAGGTTCATGGAACCCTTCCACAGTTTCACGCTCGGCTCTCCTCAGCACGGCGCGCACTCGGGCGAGCAGTTCCTGCGCTGAGAAGGGTTTGATGATGTAATCATCGGCACCTGCGTCGAGCCCGCGTACGCGATCATGCTCTTCCCCCTTTGCCGTTAGAATTATGATCGGGATGGATGAAAATTCGCGGATGCGTTCACAAGCGGTGAAACCATCCATAACCGGCATCATGACGTCGAGGAGAACGATGTCCGGTTTTTGTTCGGCGACTGCATCGACGGCTTGCTGCCCATTCATCGCCGTGATCACAGCATAATCCGCAGTTTCAAGATTAATTTGCACAAGGCTCAAATAACGCGGTTCATCATCGACGACCAGAATTGTTTTCGGGTCAGACATATTCACCCTCCTGCTCCTCAATATCTATTATTTTAACGGGGAGCGTAAAGAAGAAACTCGTCCCTTCCCCTACTATACTCTCAACCCCAATTTCTCCGCCATGCGCATCGATAATCTTTCGGGAGATGTAAAGCCCAAGACCCGTGCCGCGGGTGGCGGCATTTTTGGGGATCCGGTAGAAGCGCTCAAATAGGTGTAAAAGATGCTCCTGAGGAATCCCCGGACCTTCATCCCGAACTTCGACACGAACGCGTTCGTCATCTGCATCTACTTTAATATAAACCTTCGCCTCGGGTGCATATTTCGAGGCATTGGTAAGGAAGTTGTCTAGAACCTGTGCGATGCGCGTTGAATCGATTTCGAGAATCGGGAGGTCATCGGGCATCTCGGTGATGACGTCAATTTCCGGAGTGGCACTCTCGATTCTTTGAACAATAGCCCGGACGACAGGGCCGAGACGAGCTGGCTCGAAAGTCATGCTCAAAGTCCCGCTTTCCAGTTGGGATGAATCCAACAAGTTGTCGATGAGTTCGCGGAGTCGATCCGCTTCATCGTCGATGATTTCGAGGAAATCCTTCCGGTTTGCCTCGTCCCACTCTGTGTCCTCGCGCAAGAGCGTCGTAACATACCCTTTAATGAACCCCAATGGGGTTCGCAGTTCATGTGAGACAGTCGAGATGAAATCATCCTGCATACGGGTCAGCTCACGTTGTGCTTCCAAGCTAGCGATGCGTCGAGAAAGGCGGCGGTTTTCCAGGAGCTGGCCAACGTGCCAGGCAACAAACTCCGCCAATTGGATATGTTCCGATGGGAAAGATGGTCCTCCGAATCTCCCGAAGGCGAGACTTCCTACACACCGACCGCTGACGAGCAGCGGCAAACCGAGGAAATCGCGTCGCCGCTCACGTCCTTTCACAACCGGCCCGGCATCCTCCTGGCGCAGCACGGTTTGGCCAGAGCGAAAGGCTTCCTCTGCAGCTGGTTCGCCCCAGGCTAGTTCTGCCTCGCGGGATCGGCCCCGACCGAGTGCGCGTGCATAGCTGGGTTCTATCTCATGTGTCTCCTCATTCTCGAGATAAAGAGCGACAGTATCGAAGATGAAAATTGTCCGTGCAAGACGGAAGATCGCGTCGAGCCCCGAGTCGGTGTCAAAGGTTTCTGCAACAATGCGCGCGATGGCGTAGACGGCGTTTAATTCCGTGCCGTATGTCAGAGATTCAGTCGGAATTAATGGTCCAGTCATTTGTTTCCTGAAGCCGAGGGGATTGTAAATACAAACTTAGTCCCTTGGCCTTCCTGGCTTTCAACGGACAATTCAGAACCGTGAGCATCTACGATTATCTTCACTAGTGCAAGACCCAAGCCAGCTCCTCCGTATCGTCTTGTCGGTGAGCCGTCCAGTTGGTGGAATGGCTCGAAGATTTCTTGAATACGGTCTTCAGGGATGCCGATGCCGGTGTCGAATACCGAAAAATGTATCCCCAGATCATCGATCCCTACCTGTACGTTAACCTTCCCCCCATCCGGGGTAAATTTAATGCCGTTATCGACCAATTGAAAGATCGCCCAAGAGAGCCGTTCAGGGTCCACCTGAAAATCAGGCAGATTATTTTCCAGCTTGGTTTCTAGCGCGACGCCCGCTTTTTTCGCTTTCTCGCGTGAGCGATCGAGAACGCCATCGATCAACTCTGGTATTGAGACCGGCTGCAGATGGAGGGTGATACCCTCCCGAGAAGCTGTTGAGAACTCAATCAAATCTTCGATCAAACTCTCGAGGCGTTTGGTCGCTCGCAGAGTCACCTGCATCGCCTCGCTTTGCTCCTCAGAGAGATCGCCCAACTGACCGGCAACGAAAAGTTCAACATAGCCCTTGATATGCGCTAGCGGCGTCCTCAGTTCATGCGATATGTTAGAGATGAGATTGGCTTTAATTTGGTTGATCTCGGTCAGTCGCTCAAGAGCGTGCCTGAGCTCTTTTGTCCTCTCCGTCACCCGTTGCTGCAAAGTCCTATTTGATTCCTGAAGAGCGGCATGCAGTTCTACGATCTGCTGTGTTATCGCTCGATCCAGAGTTTCTCGTTCCAGGTAGCCCAGTTTAAGCAGCGTCTGGCCCAGGAGGACATGCTCCCCGCTTTCCGCAGTCTTTTTCTGTCGTGACAGTGCAATTTTGAGCTGCTCGTCCGTGATCTCACCCTGCTTGATGAGGAAATCCCCGATGCGGGGCACGAGCCACTGCGGCGTTGTGTCCATCGGAGCGTATTTGGGTGTCCCATCGAGATAGGCTTTTTCCCCCAGTAGGGAAAGGAGGGCCAGGTCTATTCCACAATTGGGGCATGTCCTCGCATCCCCGGGGAGAGGGTGCTCACACTGGGGGCATAGGATCAATTGAATATTGGAAGTGCTCTGGGAAGGCTTTGACATGTGGAACCCTCGCTAGAGTTTTGTTGGACCATCATAGCCTTTCTAGTGATTCCTAGCAAGCATTATCCGCTTTGCAGTGAAAGGACCTTGTAAGGTACAAGTCACTGAAAATCAAGGATAATATCAACAGTGAAAGGTAAGGTGAAAATGGCTGTGGACGTTCTTCTCATCGACGACGACCCCGATCTCGCGATCATGCTGCGAACGCTGCTCAGGGGCCAAGACATTCAAATTCGGGCAATTTTCAACGGCGAGGAAGGTATCGAGGCGTGTCGTGATGAGCAGCCTGATGTCATTATTCTTGATTTGCTGATGCCCAGCATGGATGGTTGGGAAGTGTGTGAGAAGATACGTGAGTTCTGTGAGGTCCCGATCCTGATCCTCTCTGCGATTGGTTCTCCAGGGAGTGTGGCAAGGGCATTAGATGCAGGCGCAGATGATTATCTTATCAAACCTGTCCATGCCAGTTTACTCGCTTCCAGGTTGCGCGCGCTGATGCGTAGACGGCTCAGGGTGGAGCAGGTTATCGCAGCCTGAATCATTTGTTTGGATCGCTGGCTGGCAACCGCGTTTCCCTTAACTAACCACGCAGCGAAGGCTGCGTGGTTTAGGTTTAAGCGGGTTTTTCTATGGCTGTGTTTCGCTAAAGAGCGGCTTTTGTTGCGCCGCCATCGAACATGAGCGCATGTCCATGGATGAAGGATGCGGCGGGGGAAGCCAGCCAGGCGATGGCTTTTCCGTATTCTTCGACCGTTCCCATCCGACCCAGCGGTACGTCTTCAGTGACTTTTCCTGCCTGCTCATCGACAGTTGTACCACTGCGCTCGGCGCGATCCATCATGAGCTGCTGCACTCTTTCCGTACAGGTCCAGGCTGGATTGATTGAATTCACCCGGATCCCCTTCGGTCCTAGTTCATTCGCCAGTGACTTTACCAAACCGATCACCGCCATCCTCAGCGAGTTTGAGAGGATCAAGTTATCGATGGGTTGCTTGACGGAGTAGGATTGCGTGGCGACGATGGAACCGTGTCCTTGTTCAAGCATGTGCGGCACAACGGCGTAGCAAAGCCTAACTGCACTCATCACGGTGAGATCAACCGCCGCGCTCCAATCCTCAGGTTTGAGATCGAGAAAGCCCCCTGGAGGAGGACCTCCGGCATTGATGATCAGGATGTCGATTTTTTGAAAGTGGTTGTGTGCTTTAACGATCATCGCTTCAATTTGCTTCGGTTCGGTCAGGTCGGTCTGTACGGCGAGTACATCCGCGCCAGTTTCCTGTTGAATCTCCTCTGCCGCAGCGAAGATCTGATCTGTGCGGGAGGAAATGGCGAGATTCGCGCCCTCTCGTGCTAACGCCTGAGCCGCAGCCTTCCCCAATCCGCGAGACGCAGCGGTGATGATCGCTGCTCGACCCTTTAAATCTAAATCCATGGAAGACTCCTTGGCCGCCTCCGAATTTAAAGGAGGATGATTTGATGATCGACGACCTGAAGGTCTGGCCGGTGCCGTTCGACCCATCTTGGAATAGATTCCAACATCCGCTGTAAATGGCGATCGTTATTCCCAACAACCGCGCAGGCGATCACCGCAGATCTGTGCAGGTCATTGTGCTCCAATTCGGCGGTGGAGATATTGAACTCGCGCTGCAGCCTTGAGAGCAGCGGTTTAAGCTTGCTGCGTTTCTCTTTCAAGGAATTGCAGCCGGGGAGATGGAGTTCGATCGTGACGACGGCGACGTGCATACGGTGAGTTTAGACCGTATGATGGATGGGCACAAGAAGCCGTTGCACTTGATATAATAACGAACTATGAAAAAAGCCGTTTTTCTCATACTCATCGGGGTTGTAGTCTTCCTGGCGATTTCAGTTGTTGTCCTCCTGCGTGGGGTGCAGCAGGCGACACAGCCCGTGATAGAACTCCAGCAGGGAGTATCCACGGAAGTTGCCAGGTTGCTCCATCCGACCCCGACCATCATCCCCGATCCCGTGACCATTATTCACGAAGTTCAGTCGCTGGCTCGCCTGGAGACCATCCACTATTCGGTTGAGAAAGTCATCACGGCTGAGACAGGCCAGGGACCCTTCGGCTTCTTATTCGGGGACCGGCTGCTGCTCGTTGCACATGGCTCGGTCATCGCCGGCGTTGACCTGGCGGAAATTGAGGAGAGCGATATCTCGATCGATGGGAACGGGGTAGTCACGCTCCAGCTCCCCCCGGCGGAGGTCTTTATCGCTGCCTTGGATAATGAGAAGACGTACGTATACGACCGTGAAGTAGGTTTCTTGCGGCGCGGCGACGTCGAGCTTGAATCCGCCGCCCGCCTGGCAGCGGAGGAAGCGATCTTGGAAGCCGCGTTGAGCGATGGGATTCTCGAGCAGGCGCAGGTTAATGCCGAGGCTTATCTATTCCGTCTTCTGGGGTCGTTGGGGTTCTCGAACGTGCGTATCATCTCAGCCACACAATAGTCCACTCATAGATATTCGCAGCCTACAAGATCATCGATCTCGCCGATAATAGGCGCTGATCGCTCTTTAGGATCTCCTAAAGAAGGGGGAGGTAGTTGAAGCTTCTTTGCGGATTCTGCTTCTAACCCCTTACAAATCTCTTGATGGGGCGAAAGGGGAGAGAAACCCACAGGTAGGCATGCTCTCGTGCTTGTGCCCGTTTGATTCTATAGCAAACTGTCCCATACTGGCCTGAACAAACCAACTACTCATGTCTACAATAAACCTCAAGCCAAGCCCCAGGTTGCATTTCCCCGTTCCATTCATTCTCTATCCCTGCCCGTTTGATCCAAGGAGGACATCGTGAAATCCCCTTCGAAAACCTATCTATTCTCACTGATAATCCTGTTGCTTCTTGTGAGTACGGTCATCCCCGCTCATGGCCAGGATGGGCTATTTGAGGATACCTTCGACGATCCCGATCTTCTGGGCTGGCAGCATACGCCCAATGTCTACGTTGTAGATGGTTATCTACGAGTCGAGCCGGGTGGGTTCGCCTCACCTGAGGGAAATTGGGGAGCCTTCGAAATGGTCATGCGCGCACGCTATACGGGGTCCGGTGAGATGGCAATTCTATACAACATGAGTGAAGCCGGCGCCTCGATCTTGCTTTTCAATGGATCGCGCTCCCAAGCGCAGCGTGAAAACGGCGGTCTGGTGGAAAATGTTGGTGAGCCGACATCATTCAACCTTCCTCCGGGAGAGTGGGTCCAACTTACCATGCTAGTCGGGCCGAATGAACTGCAGGTGCTGGTGAATGACGAACTTGCCTTCACTGAGCTATCGAGAGAAGAACTATCGGCGGGAGGATTTGGTTTTGAAACCATGGGTGATCTCGTGCTCGAGCATTTCACGCTGATCCCATTCGGCATTGAGCCTGTCGACGAACCCATACCTGAAGCTCAAGAAGAACCTCTGCCGATTTCATCGGATCGGCCGCCAGCCTATCAGGCAGGTACGTGGACTCATCTGGGTGGTCCGATCGGCGGTCTGGGTTACGACATCCGCTACAGTTTCGACGATCACGATACATGGTACGTGACCGATGCCTGGGCTGGTATTCACCGCAGCACGGATCGAGGTCTCACATGGGAACCGATCAATCAGGGTATTACCGCCATTAAGGGCGTCGATGCGGTACCTATCTTCAGCGTGACGGTTGACCCGCATGATTCACAAGTCGTCTGGATCGGAACAGAGGGAACAGGTGGAATCTACCGCACTGCCGATGGTGGTGATACATGGGTCGAGATGATAAATGGCACCGATCAGACGCTGCGCCCATTAACCTTCCGTGGTTTTACTGTTGACCCCACTAGACAAGACACAGTGTTTGCCATGGGCGAGATTTCCAGCATTGCCTGGACCCCGGATGGCCAACAGCTAGCTGGTTTTGAGATGGATTTGACAATGGGCATCGTTTACAAGACGACCGATGGTGGGAAGAACTGGATCGAGGTTTGGCGTGGAAATAATCTGGCTCGTTACGCGTGGATCAATCCCAAGAACCCCAACATCGTGTATGTGTCAACCGGTATCTTTGATCGCGAATCAGCCAACACCGACGTCGAAGCTGGTTTCGCTGGCGGTGTTGGGATTTTGAAATCCACGGATGGTGGTATCACGTGGCGTGTCCTCAGTCAAGAAAATGGCCTCCTGGACCTATATATTGGTAGCCTGTATATGCATCCTGAGCACCCTGACACTTTGCTCGCCGCTGCGTCCCAGAATAATTGGTCGGCATATGTTGAGGATAACACTGCAGGACTTTACCTGAGCAATGATGGCGGAGAGACATGGGAGCGAGTGGAAAGCGGGCAAGAACTTTACGCGACCGTCGAATATTGCGATGCAAATCCGCAGATTGCCTATGCCGCCAGCGCGCAAGCTGTGTATCGCAGCGAAGATGCTGGGAAAAACTGGGAACGCTTCAGTCGCTTAGATAACACCTGGGGGCCTCCTGGGACGATCGCCGGCCTCCCGATTGACATGCAATGTGATCCGGATGATCCCGATCGAATCTTTATCAACAACTACGGTGGCGGCAACTTCCTATCGGAAGACGGTGGCAAGACCTGGGTTAATGCCAGCAGCGGCTACAGTGGAGCCATGATCCGTCATCTGGCTGTCGCTAGCGGACAACCCGGATGGGTTTATGCCAGCGGTCGCTCTGGAGTCTTCCGCTCCACCGATGGTGGTATGACCTGGATGGGGCTTGCCAACCCCGGGCCAGAGTTCCCTAAAGTGTCGCTCAACGAGATCGGTGCTTTGGCACTCCACCCACAGGATCCATTGTCGCTTCTCACCTCACCTGGAGACCTCAGCAACCCCATCTACAGCCTGGACGGAGGCAACAGCTGGTCCCTGGCCTCCGGTTATAGGGGCGCACCGGTGAGTATCGTCTATGCACCGAGCAACCTGTCGATCGTTTATGCAGCAACTACACAAATGGCTTGCGTGGATGATGTGCCCGGAACCGTCATAGAGGAAATGTGTGCAAATGCCGAGAGTTTCTTCTTTGCTTCCAGTGATGGCGGCCAAACCTGGGAGATGCCCTCTGAAGCTGAACCGCCCGGTCAGGGTATTACAACGATGGTCGTTCATCCCGAGCAGTCAACCAC
>DAOUDJ010000025.1:0-1785 GCA_034430795.1 Anaerolineales bacterium
TAACAATCCGCGCCCGGCGAGAGCGAGACGAGGTTCTAATTTCCGTCTCCGATACAGGCGTGGGCATCCAGGCTGAACACTTAAGCCAAATCTTCACCCGTTTTTACCGTGCGGATATCTCTCGCTCGCGCACAGCCGGCGGCAGCGGCATCGGGTTGACGATTGCCAAGCATCTCACAGAAGCTCATGGAGGGCGTATTTGGGCTGAAAGCCCCGGCGCCGATCAGGGGAGCACGTTCACCTTCACGCTGCCAGTCGCTGGCTGACCTGTCTCTTCCCTGTAGGTACGCTCATGTTGGACGAGCCGCAGATCCTCTCTTTGCCCGGATTTCGGTTCCGGGTAATCGATCCAATAAAAACGAAGTGCTCTTAGACTCAAGATACTCTGAAAGTCATTCGAATTGAATTCTCTTCCATGTCTCTAAATTCTCATCGGCATCTTGCGGCAACGGCTGCACGTCGGCAAGGTAAGCCTCGATGATCACAAAGCCCATTCGCCCCCCCGCGGTGACACAGGTTTGGAAAGCCAGATGATGATTACCGGCATAGTGGCGTTGACGAAGATTCTGTACCGTGAGGTCGAAATCACACTCCGTACACGACCAGGTCCGAAATGGTCCCGCAAAACCTCTTGACGAGACCGTTTTCGCCTCATACCAGGTTCCGCCTCGGGACACATACCAGTCAACTCCTCCATTGCCGTAGATCGCGGCAATCATCGTGCCCGGGTAGAGCTGGTAAAGCTTTGTGCCTCCACGGTAATCATGGATTAACAGACCCACCACACCATGCTCCCAGGCCCATCGATAGATGGAGAGCGCGTCATCAGAAGTGGGCGCGTACGTGGTCAGTCCCGCCTGCACTCGAAACGCAAGGATATCTTCAACCCAGATCCCGGTTAATTGATTGGCGTTACCGTTCATCACGCCCCTGCGGAATTCCTCCAAGGAAGGGATCCCGCCTGCATCTTGCTTCTTCTCCTGTGAGCCATCGTTGAGCAGTGGGGGGAATGATTCAGGATCAACTGCGCTGGTTAGATTTGGGGGCCAGCTTCTGGATTCTTCCGCTCTCTGAGATATGCCGCTGAAATTGGAGGGGGAAGCAATGAGATTCGTAGCGGGCAGAAAGGTAGCACTGGAAACTATTGTCTCGGCAGGCGCCCTCCGCAGCCCATCTCCGGTTAGGGCGGATACGACAACCAACCACGTTAAAACCAGGATTGCAAAGGATGCTATCCTGCCCTTTGAAGAAGCAGGTTTATGCGCTGCCCACAGTTCGCGAGCTTGAGCTCTTCTGAGTTTTAATCTCTTTATGCCGCCTTCATGCGCATCAACTAGCGCTTGCGTGGTTTTATCCAACTGCGTCCCAACACCCACGCCCAGGATCAGCACCAACTCGTGTAAACCCACGAACATCGTTGTTCCGGCTTTTCGATATATTTTTGAAAACATATAAACTCACCAGGCTGCCACACATCACTCGTATCCGTGTGCGCATTGGTATGAGCTTATATAGAGGTGTTGGTTTTGAAATCAGGCATTAGAAGGAAACGGGCTCAGCCAAAAGAATGATTTGATCCGTAGGGTGAGCTCTCAGCATTAAGCGCAAGCTCTGGATAGGGTTTCAACCAGTTTGGGAGGGGAAATGCAACGGAGATGCTGAGTTTTTGGTTCTCCTCCATTTACTGTGGAAAGGTGACATAAACGCGTATACCATCAGTTGATGGAGCTTTTATCTGCCGGAACCCACAGATGTGATGAATCGCTTTTTTCTTTTCTTCCCCCC
>DAOUDJ010000026.1:0-6834 GCA_034430795.1 Anaerolineales bacterium
CCATCACCTGCAAGAAACATCGTTACTTCGTGACCCTCGTCAACAGCAGCTTTTGCAACATGAAAACCTAATGCGGCTCTAGTTGGGTGTTCAGGACCATGGGTAATATGAACAAGAATTTTAGCCACTTGAGGACCTCCTCTTTCTACTCTTTAAAGCACATCAACCATTCAACGGCTAATTATACAGGATCAATATTATCAGAATTGAGTGCACCTAACTATTACTGAACGGGGAG
The DNA here is from genome assembly GCA_034430795.1 of Anaerolineales bacterium. Classification (GTDB taxonomy): domain Bacteria; phylum Chloroflexota; class Anaerolineae; order Anaerolineales; family E44-bin32; genus E44-bin32. The sequence goes on from DAOUDJ010000026.1 coordinate 239, forward strand.
TCCCCGTTAAACACGATACATTATACAGAACATATGTTCTTTTGTGTGTATTTAGAGCAATTTATACGGGTCCTATCCATATAAACCATGCGTTATACAGGGCTACCCCGTATAATGTTCCCACCGACTCCAATTACAATTTACAGCATCTAATACCCACCTGCAAGCAGGGAGGGGGAAAGCATAATAAAACTACAACCCAAGATCAAACTCAGGGATCTCAGTCCGAAGGGACCTCAATTTCCCCCCCCGCCACCGTCATTGCTGTCATCTCTGGGTTCCATAATCCCCTTTAAGATGATTTCTTCAGCTCGCATTTTCATCCCATTCAACATTTCCATTGGCGGGTCAGAAAGCGCTTCTAATATTTCAATCTCCCATATTCCCGGATATGAGATGGTAGGGTCTCCTTCAGGGAAAATCTGATAAGTATCGGAAGCAATTAATCTCCCTGTGGCAGCGTCCAGATAAGCTGTATTAATTACTCGGCACTCACTATTATTTTCGCACCGGTAAGGAACCAAGGGCGGTGAAGTGATTTTGAAAATGACTGCATCCTGGTCTTTGTATTGACCCGCCTCAACACCAAGCGAATAGCCTTCATCATATATTTTTTGTTCAAATTGTTTGACTAATGAGAAAAAAGACAGCGGTACTGAATCGTCATAGAAACTCACACGGTAAGCCAAATTGTTTTCATATTCAGATTCGGATACACTTGCCGCAATTCCATCAGCATAATACGTTTGTGTTAATAGTGTGCCGTTACGATCATAGCCTTGATCATAGCGGGCGATAAGATTCTTCTGATCATCAAAATTAAACCAGGTTTCATAGTGGAAGGTAAACTCCGGGGTTGCAGAATTTATTTGGTTCACGACCATGTGTACCCAGCCTGTTTCTAACAATTGGATCCCATAGTTGGTCAGTATGGCTCGCAACTGCTCTAACTCGTCCTCATATTCCGAGACAGGTTCTCCGGGCTCAAAGGGGATCGCAGTTGCCTCAACGGGCTGGCTATCACCCGGCTGGATCGGGTTAGAATTAACCTCCTCCGGCAGTTTAAAGCGAATTTCCCGTATCTCAGATAAATGAACTGTATAGAAGATCGCAACTTCAATAGGGAACTTCGGTTCAGTCCAATATTGGAAATAATATTCGACTTTAAAGTTCCCCTCATCACTGTCGCCGCCACCACCGCCACCACCGCAATAATCACTGAACACTGGTTTTACCCCCTGGCAAGCGCTGTCCCATAAGAGGAAACTACGCAAAGAATCTTGGGGAGGCGTATGTTGAAGAAATTTAATACTATATTCAGGGAAGTTATCAGCGTCAGTATTTTGATCTAAACATACTTCATCAAGATGGACCGCTGTGCCATCTATGATTGAAAACTCAATTACTTCTTGTTTACATTCACCATAGGTGATGCCTTCAGGTTTTTCAAGAGTAAACGCATATTGATCGGGAATAAACAGCTCAATATCATCCGCGACCAACCTTAGGGGCTGCGGGGTGTTCTCTAGATCAAAATTGAGCGCCTTGAATATATGTTGGCCCGGGTTCAGTATGCGGTCATTCTCGTTCTGGCCGTACTCCAAGAGTAAGCGGTTCCCCTGCGCATCCTCTAGATAAACTGAATCGGTCATTAGATCAACCTGATAATCTGGGTACTCATCCAAGCTCAAGCTCACCTGCAAGTACAAATCTCCTTCAACCATGCTGACAGCATTTATATTAAGCTTGATCAGATCAAGAGGGCTTTTTGGGGTTTCCCCTTCTACATCTGGCTCTTCATTGACCACGATCTCCGGCGTAAATACCGGGAAAACGTCTCCCTCTTCGGCGGGTCTCAGATGGATCTCCAACTGCACATTTTCCGGCGCGATCCCCTTCGCCATTCCTGGAATTTGAAGAAATAGAATCCGCAGCTGCTCGACCCCCTCCGGCAGAGCCGGGTACCGTAACTGCTCTGCCCAAACGCTGTTATCAAACCCCGTTGAAGACACATTGGTGTGCTGGGCCTGGATATGCTGCCCACTTGGTAGAATCAGTTGAACAACCGGCCGCCCATCACGATTGCTCCCCTGTGGGTTGACGATATTTGGGTTCTCTTCCATGATTTTCTGGATGTATTCCCGGTTCGCCTGGGCCGGTAAGTTCTCTACCCGATACGTAAGTATTGTTTCATTCTCATCCGCGTAGAAGACCTCTATCGTGTATATAACGCCATCCAGCTCGTATTGCAAAGGCTCGGTAAGTACCATCGCAGATTGGCTGGGTTCGACCAGACCCACCCCAGGGATAAATGAAAGCAGGTTTTCCAACGCGGCCAAGACCTTCTGTGGACCCACTACAAGGGTACCGATAACTACCAAAATCAATATGGCGACAATCACTCTCCTGACAGGCCTGTAGTGCCAAAATGGCGCTGGTTGTACAGGCGGCAGATTATCGGAAATCCTTTTTTCAATTCTTGCGAGTTGGACCTGGGTGGGCGCAGGAATACTTCGATTGGTTGCCAATTTTATTTTTTCTTCAAATGAACTAAATCTAATGGAGTTATTCATTTTTATCCTCCATGTTCTGTTCTAATTTGTTCTGAATGCGGTATATTCTCTTCTTCACCGCCCCCTCACTTCTTTTTACAACACGCCCTATTTCGCTGAATTTTAACTCGGCCACATATCGGAGCCGGATCAATTCCTGATCGGCCGCTGGCAGAGCGTTGATGTGTTGGATAAGAATGTCGATTTCATCCCGAATATCATCATCCGGTACCGCATCGCTTCGTCCTCTTATTTGCTCAGAAAAATCATCAAGGGTGCTCTCTTTATGCCGGTTCTTGCGATAATATTCTTTGATCTTATTGCGGGTGATGCCAAAGAGCCATGCCGAAAAATGGCCCCGATTCTTGTAGCGAGGTAAGGCTTGAAATGCGGAAAGAAATACTTGCGAAGCAATATCCTCAGAATCTTGAGGATCTCGTATTCGGGCATAGATGTATCTGTAAACAGGCGCTGCCCATCGATGATAAATAGAACCGAATGTCTCCGGAGATGATCTTGCCTCTTCGATAAGATCATCTTCATTTTGTAATGATGTAATGTATGGGGTTTTTTGGTCATCCATAATCATCCTCATGATATTGAAGAATTGCTCTATTAATAAATGACTTTGAGAATGAAAAAGGGACGGGTGGGGGAGCCGCTTGGAATGTGTCTATCCAAGAGGTTTTAACAAGAACGCAGGCCATTTGATTATCAGGACAGATCTGATCAACCCCTATGATGAGTTTCCATCATTAGACGAACTAATCAGTATCGATGCCCAAATAGGTGACCCAATCAATACGCTAACCGACGCGATTGGGCCAGAAATCATTCCGGACTTCAACCATTCAAGCAATTGATTCATGATTTGTAATTAACAGAACCAATAGTGGCATAAGGTTTTGAGCTAGACAGCCCGCTTTCAACTTCGATAATACATCAAGTCTTGCGCAAAATCGCCAGAATCTCGGGTCCGATCCAATGAATAGGTTAGATGGTCTAAGCATTTTGAAACATCAATATCTTCAATGATTATTCCTGTGAGATCACTATCACTGCTTTCCCAAATTTCCGTAGCTCATATTTATCAGATCGCTCAAGGTATTCATTTGGAAGCAAAGACCATCTGAGGTAGCAGTTAGATCAGAAACATGCTTGGAAAGGAATGCAGGTCGCTGCGCTCGAAGTACGAAAACAACTGCTATTAGAAAAATGCCGGAAAATCCTAGCAATATTATGAAATTTACAATTTGAATGAGAATGTATTGCCAGTTAATTCCTAATGCATCCATTATGTCGCCTCTATCCAATAGTCTTGATTTTCATAAAAAGATAATTTACAGAAGGGCCATCAAACGGCTTCGAGATGAGCGGCCGGGGTACGCGCCATTTCTATTACTTGAGCAAACCCAATCATACAACACAGCTTAGATTTCGCCCAACATCCCCGATCCGCTCCATTGAGTGGTTAGCGAGCCTAATTATTGTGAGAATCCGAGGCTCCAAAGAGGAGTCATTGTTGGTGCTACAAAAAGCAGCTCAAATCCTACAGCGGAAGGAGTTGGGCTGCCCCTATTATCGACTGCTCTATCGTCAGCGAAGTGAGCGAGCGATATCCATAACTTGCTGCAGGTTGAGATCCAAAGCACCAACCTGGTAGCTAATGCTCTCAAATTCCCATAGGAGACTGTGACCGTCAATCCACGCTGCCGGACGGCCGTCGAAATCCACTTCTTCTAGTGTGCCATCCGTGATAACGCCAGATCCGACAGCCACCGCTACATTGGGATCGTCGCTTGGCTGCGGCCCTCCAGGCATTTGAGCAACAATGATCTCATCACCAGCACCGCTGTAGAACAAGATGGCCCATGAGGTGCCACCTATGGGTGCCAATTCAGCTTTGTGGAATACATAGCCCTCGGGTAGATCGGTCGGCTGGCGAAGGTGAAAAACCGTTAGCTCCTGCGCCTCCTCAAAAGTCTTCACTGTGTGGACAACTGGATCTACTCCCGGAGGTGCGTTGCCTCCGAAGTTGCCGATCTCCGTATGAATAATCCACATATCCGGCGGCAAGGGTGGTGGGTCACCTTCCGATTGTTGGTCGACTTGCCACGCAACCGTATTGGGTCCGATGATGAAGCTCTTTATGGCATCAACAACTGCAGAACGCAGTGGTGGAACGAAGGCCACTGTGAGCGAGGCGACGAGCAATGCCACTATACTGAACCGTACAGCGATCCTCCTTTTGGATTGCACCCTCCTCTTCTGAAGAGTTGGGCGAGTCTTGAAAGCCTCGGGTAAGTGATCTTGGATCCACGACGAAGGTGAGGCTCTCGGGGTCTCGCTGGGGGCCGCGGCTTCAGTTTGGAATTCGTATTTTTGCAGCCAAGCCGCCGTCAGTTGTTTCTGCAAACCTTCCTTGAAGTCGGGAGCTGCCTCGGGCACCGTGCCTGCAATGTGCACACAGAGGCCGGAGAGCGATTGGTCTTCTCCTCGCGTCTCGCCTGCACTGGTCAAGATCTCATCAATCACTTCCAACAACTCAAGATCACGTGGAGTCAACTGATCCTTCTCATCCATGAACATTCTCCTTTCGTGGGTGAACAGCTTCATTGACAAGCTTGCAGTGCAAATCCCCCAACCCACGACAGAGATGGGAAGCAACTGTCCGTTCATCCAAGCCTAATAAGTTAGCGATTTCCTTGTTGCGTAGGCCCCCGAAGAACCTGAGTGTAATGATCTCCTGACGACGGGGGGAGAGCGTGCCAATCAATTGACGTAGATACGTAAATTTCTCCTTTCGCAACGCCGCATCGTCCGGGAGAACCGAGTCCGACCTAATTTCAGGTAGTTCATCTATGGACACCGATTCCGGTACCTTGCCATCACGCCTATAGGAATCGACAACAAGATCATGCGCAATGCGGAAAAGCCAGGCAGCGAAAGAGCCGTCACCGCGCCATTCAAATTGACCAAGCCGCTCAGTAGCTTTCAGGAATGTACTGGCAACTAGATCCTCGGCATCCTGGACTCTACCAACTCGGTAATTGATGTACGCATAAATCCTGGGAAAGTAGAGCGAATATAGCTCCTTAAAGGCTGACAGATCGTGACGGGCGTTTTCCAGAAGTTCCTTTTCGCTCTCATGATTCATTAGGATGTTCAAGGCAGCTCCAATTCGATAAGCGAAAAATAATACTTCATAGATTTAACCGTATATTGTTGAAAATTACTGCACTGTGCGGTCAGGATTAAATGTGAGGTTAACAATAAGCATATAAAGACTTGACTGTTGACTTGAGGTAATAACACGGAGGGGATGATTGTTATCAGCAAAAATATATTTCAGGTCATTCTTACTCGAGTGAATTTATTCTCAGGCTCGCTAACGGTCTGGCGAATGGTTATGCCGCTTAACACATTTATAAATTCTCCAATCTCATTTCCCACATATGTCGCGTAACTTCAACGTGACCCAAATGTAGTGCTGTATGTTTCAAAACGTGGAGTATCGCCCACCCGATTGTGAATTCTCGCCCATCCCTTGGCGAAACTCGAATTTCCTTCAGCTCCTGAATGGTCAATTTATCAAGTGATTTCTGTATGTATGCAAGTGCATCATCAAGCCTGCGAGAAAGTTCTAAAGGATCCAACCTAGTTATCTGGAATTCTTGATCACGATTACGACCAGACGGCTCTTTCATTATAAAATCACCAAACCAATATCGTTCTGCCCCAATAAGATGGATTATTAGTACGCCTATAGAATTCATACTAGGACTTGGCTTCCAATCCAATGCGTCCTGAGATAATCCGCCAACTGCTAATTTGCAATCCTCATGCAAATCTCCCAAACGATCCAAATAGTCTTCGAAGAATTTATTCATCTAGCAAGACCCTTTGATAAGTATATTGAGTAGAGCGGCATAACTGATACGAGCTGAGCAACCTGGGACATCCTGACCGCAAGTCTTTCAGCTATCGTCTATCATACAACTTCACATGCGAAAGCCCGCACATCCCAGGTCTGCTCTGGCGAGA
>DAOUDJ010000027.1:0-24163 GCA_034430795.1 Anaerolineales bacterium
GTCGATCACTGCTTGTGAGTGTTGCAGGGATGCACCGTGCTCTGGAAGGAGGAATACTCATAGCGCAAAGAGCGGCGTGACGTCGGTTGTGCCGGTCTGCGCCGACACTTCTGTCCGAAACGCCACGCCGCTCCGTCCCTGAAAATCCCACTGGCGCGAGAAATCCCCCTCAGAGATCGGTACGCGGCCGATAGCAGGGTCCTTATCTACAACCCTGCGACTTGTCGCCGGAGAAACCAAGTATAGTGACGAACCGCCCTTCCCTGCCGAAGCAATCAGCATCGGGATGCTGATCCCCTCCACTGTTCGGTAACAATATCTTTTGACTTGACACGGATTCTGGACTGGCTTTTAGTTGAAAGTACAAGCCAGGAGAACACATCCGCATCCAGACTCAATCCAATTGCCCCCTCGAGGGCGGTTATATCCCAAGGACCCATGCCCCGGATCACATCAATAGAAAAAAGAAATATGGGATTGCAAAGCGATTTCCCCCGGTCGGATGTTCTTCTTTTTAGCAAGAGAGACTCACTCCCCCCCTCAATATCCACCTATCCCATGGGTACCCCGTTCCTTCTGCAGACAACCAATTTGCACGTTTTCATATTTCAGGTCAAAATTCTCGGCCTAACATCGGCGCATGGTAAGATGTTAGATAAGCATCACTTGCCATAAAAGCTTTCATGTCGTATTCTGTACCTTGATATTCTAGGTCCGGATGTATAGAGCAAATAAGGTACTTCATGCATTCACCGGCAGGCGTAATGGCAATTATCAACCATATGACGCAAGGTTGTTGTTCTCACCCGGTTATCCCATCGGGGGGAATTCACCAGAGAATAACTTATACCCTGCCGCCATTTCAATAACGTATCAAAGCGGGTTCAGTTACTTGAACCCGCTTTTGCGTCTATTCAATCAACGTTATAACAATTAGCCAAGGAGGTGAGACGGCGAAAAAGGATCTGAAGACAGTCGTCTAAATTTTGCATTACGAACCGATTGAGAGGAGAGAAGGGAAGATGTTAAAAAAGGTAATCGCAATCACGTTTTTTATGGCCATCATCGTCGGCGCCTGCGCCCCCGCTGGGCCGGATACGATTAAGATCGGCGTGAACGCACCCATCACCGGAGACATCCCGAAAGTCGGCGAAGGGACCAAGTTCGCAGCCGAGATGTGGCTGGAGGCAATCGGCGGAGAGCTCGAGATCGGCGGAAAGACGTACGCGATCGAGCTCGTCATCGAGGACAACGAAGCCAAGGGCGAATCGGCCGCGGCGGTCAACCAGAAGCTGACCACCCAGGACGAAGTGCTCGTGATCGTTGGACCTCAGTCATCGAAACAGGCTGTCCCGGCAGGCGGCGTCGCTAACGACAACGAGACTCCGATGGTCAGCCCGTGGTCAACCAACCCCGCCACCACGCTCGATCGACCCTGGGTCTTCCGCACACCATTCCTTGATCCATTCCAGGGACCCGTTATCGCCAACTTCGTCACCGAGGAATACGGATTCACCAAGGCGGCCGTGCTCTACGACGTTGCCAGTGACTACCCCAAGGGTCTGGCGGATAACTTCCTGAGCGGTTGGGAGGACATCCACGGCGCAGGCTCCGTCGTCGCATTCGAGAGCTTCACCACCGGCGACACGGACTTCAGCGCTCAGATCACCAAGATTAAGGATACCGGCGCGGAATTCATCTTCACACCGCAGTACTACAACGAGGTGGCGTTGATCGTCCAGCAGGCGCATGAGCTCGGTTTCACCGCACCCATCGTGGGCAGCGACAGCTGGGGTTCGGCTGAGCTCGTAAACCTCTGTGGCGAGGACTGCTACGGATTGTTCTTCAGCACCCACTACGCAGCCGACGGCGCGACTGGCGCCACCAAAGACTTCATCGACGCCTACAACGCCAAGCATGGCTACATCCCGGATGACGTCGGTGCCCTGACCTGGGACACCTTCCTCATCATCCAGAAGGCGATGGAGGATTGCGGCGAAATCACCGGCGACCTGGCGGTAGACCGCGCTTGCGTGCGCGATGCACTGGCCCAGATCAAGAACTTCAAGGGCATCACCGGTGAGATGACCTTCACCGAACAAGGTGACCCGATCAAGTGCGCGGTGATTGTCCAGATCAGTGATGAAGGTACGTTTAAGTTCTATGACCAAGCCTGCCCGTAGAACCTAAAACTTGAAATAACGCACCCTTCGATAGCAGGCTAGAGAACAACAAACGGAAGCGCGTTACGTTAGGGGTGGGTCAGGGGCAATACGCCCTGACCCGCCTCTTCAATAGTGTGAGGAGCGTATTCGATGCAGTTTTTCCTTCAATACGTCGTTAACGCCCTGCAGTTGGGCAGTTTCTACGCCTTGATCGCCCTGGGTTATTCCATGGTTTACGGCGTCCTGATGCTATTTAACTTCGCCCACGGCGATGTCTTCATGGTTGGAGCTTATATCGGCTTCTTCGTCTCCAGCGGCCTCCTGGCTCTGGCTAACACCGGAATCATCCCGTTAGCTGACAACGTCATGCTCGGCCTGGTTCTTGTTCTCACCCTTTTCATCTCGATGATCCTGACCTCGCTCGTAGGTATGCTTATAGAGCGAATTGGCTACCGACCTTTACGTGGCGCGCCGCGGGCATCCGCAGCGATCACCGGCCTTATGATCGGCATCATCCTCGAGACCGGCAACCTGGCCATACTTGGTCCCACGCGCTTGAGCTTCCCAGCACTAATAGAAACCACAACTTATGTCATAGCAGGCGTAATTGTGACCAACAAGAAGATGGTCATCGTATTTGTCTCCTTATTTCTCACGCTGGCGCTGCACCAATTCGTGCGCCGCACAAAGTGGGGAATGGCGATGCGGGCGATGGCCTTCGACTTCGTCGTCGTGCCGCTTATGGGAATCTCAATCAACAAGATCGCGCTGCTAACCTTCGCCCTGGGTTCAGCTCTCGCCGCGGCTGCCGGCATCTTGTTCGGCGTCGCCTATCCTGTGCTTGACCCTTACATGGGCATCTTGTTTGGCTGGAAGGCGTTCGTAGCCGCGATCCTCGGCGGCAGGGGCTCGATCCTGGGCGCCAGCCTAGCGGGATTCATGCTCGGGTTCATCGAAATTTTCGTAGTAGCGATCTTCCCCTCAACCATGCGGGACCTCATCGCCTTTTCGATCATCCTGATCATTCTGACTTTCCGGCCTCACGGCTTCTTCGGCGAACCTTACAGCGCCCAATTACGCCTGTGATTGCCTCTTCGATAACACTGTCCAACGAGAATTTGAGGGAACGCAATGGAACTCAACGTTGAATATGCGGAAGAGAATAGGAGTCGATTCCGAAACCTTCTGCACAAGTTATGGGAACCCTATAAGCAGGTCCCGCTCTTAGGCTGGTTGCTCACGGCGTTGGTCGCTGTGGTGCTCGAGATGTTAGTGGGGCATCCGCTCGCACGGCTACTGGGGATGTCCAAGATCCCCGCACTTTTCGGCGTGCTCCTGGTTCTCAAAACGCCCGTGCTAATCCCGAGCGTGTTGCTCTACTTACTGCTGATCTATGTGCTGCCCATCGGGATCACAGCCCGCCTTACAGCCAAACTCACGAATTTCATCGCCACAAAGCTGTACAACTCATCAACCGGCCTCTCGCTCCTTATGCACATTGCCCTTTTATATGCTGTCCTGCATCTCTGGACTGGTATCAACGACTACCGTCTGCTCGTCGTCAAACTCACCTTGATCGCCGTCATTATCACGCTCAGCCTGAACGTCATTAACGGGTATATGGGTGAATTTTCCTGTTCCCATCCGGGCTTCATCGCCCTGGGTGCGTACACAGCCTCGGTTTTCACAATCGTGCTCTTTGTCTCTGAAAACCGATTTGGGGATGCGCTCCTTCCGCCAGAATTGGGGCCCTTCCTCTTCCCGATTGGTCTGATTCTGGGCGGAATCGTCGCCGCAATTGGCGCGTTGCTCGTCGCCATCCCCTCCTTCCGGACCCGCGGGGATTATCTGGCGATCATCTCTCTGGCTTTCATGTTCATCGTGGTGAGCCTCTTCAATAATCTTGAGATCGTAGGCGGTCCGCGCGGCTTGAGCAATCAACCCGCCTATGCCAATCTACCGACGATCTTTGTGTGGACAATATTGTCCATCTGGATCATCAACAATTTCGTCCGCTCCACGATCGGAAAAGCCCTTAACGCTGTCCGCGACGGCGAATTGGCTGCGAGCGCCATGACCGTTAACACCCGGAAAACGAAAATGGTCGCTTTCCTCTTTTCTGCATTCTGGGCTGGTGTGGCAGGCGGCCTCTTTGCACACGTCATCCGCTATATCAACCCCGGAACGTTCGGCATCCGCAAGCTGGCAGAGGTTCTGGCGATGGTTTACCTCGGCGGCTTGAACTCCGTTGCTGGATCGGTTGTCGGTGCGGTCGGCTTCAATCTCCTCAGCGAGGCGCTGCGCCCACTGGAGATCCTGAAGTGGATCGTGATCCCCGTCATGCTCATCCTACTGATGATCTACCGACCTACAGGATTGATCGCCTTCACCGAACTCGATCCTGTCTCGCTCATCAAGCCGAAATCGATGACAGAAGGGGAGGCCGAAAATGCCGCTTCTTGAAGTCAAACAAATGACCCACTTCTTCGGGGGGCTACGAGCCGTCCACGACTACAACTTGCAGATTGAGCCAAACCAGATACGCGGTCTGATCGGTCCCAACGGCGCGGGTAAGACGACGATCTTCAATCTCATCACCGGAGTATACAACCCAACCGAGGGCGATATTGTGCTCGAGAACGAGCCAATCAAAGGTCTGCAGCCATTCCAGATTGCTTCACGCGGCCTGGGAAGGACATTCCAAAACCTGCGCTTGTGGCGCCATATGACGGTGTTGGAGCATGTGAAATTGGCTCGCTACTCTAAGATCAACTACGGGCTCATGGGCGCGTTCTTCAATACGCCCAAGCGCCAGAAAGAAGAGCGTGAAATCGAGCAATTGGCCTATGACCTCCTGGACTTGGTGGGGGTTCGCCCCCTGGCAGACCATGTGGTCACGAATCTGCCTTATGGCGCCCAGCGCCGGGTTGAGATGGCGCGTGCACTCTCCACGGAGCCGAAAATTCTCTTCTTGGACGAGCCGACCGCGGGTATGAATCCGGAGGAATTGGTCCAGATGATGGAGATCATCCGCCGTGTCCACAAAGAAATTGGCTTGGCGATCTTCCTCATCGAACACAGGATGAAGGTGGTTATGGATCTCTGTTCAATCATTCAGACGCTTGTCTTCGGTGAAGTCATCGCAGAGGGAACGCCGGATGAGATCCAGTCTAACCCCAAAGTCATCGACGCCTACCTGGGCAAGGAGGTGGAGATCTGATGTTTCTTTCGGTTGAAAACCTGGCTGTCTCGTACGGCAACATTAGGGCTCTACATGGCATCAGCTTTGAAGTTGACGAGGGTGAAATCGTCTGCATCATCGGCGCCAATGGCGCCGGGAAGAGCACCGCGTTGTGGGCCATATCCCGATTGCTGGATGCGGAAGAGGGCACCTCGATGACCTTCGCTGGAAAGAACCTGCTCGACTTCTCCCCGGACAGGGTGGTGAGCGAGTTAGGTATATCGCATGCGCCCGAAGGTCGCAGACTCTTCGATAACCTGACCGTGAAAGAGAATCTGCACCTGGCAACCTTCGCCCGCAAGGACGGTCCAGGAATCAAAAGGGATCTCGATCGGGTCTTCTCAATCTTCCCGCGCCTGGAGGAGAGGATCAATCAGAAAGCCGGCACGTTAAGCGGTGGAGAACAGCAGATGCTGGCCGTCGGCCGGGCGCTGATGAGCGCCCGTAGAATGATGCTGCTCGACGAGCCATCCATGGGTCTCGCACCGTTGCTCATGAAGGACGTCTTCAATGCGTTGAGGGAAATCAATAAGGAGGGCACGACCATCCTCCTCGTTGAACAGAATGCCCGTATGGCGCTTCGATTTTCTCAGCGCGGCTACGTGCTGGAAAGCGGATCAGTTGTATTGGAAGGGAAATCCAGCGATCTGCTGGAGAACCCGGAAGTGAAGAAGGCTTATCTCGGCGGGTAAATAGACGCGGTTTAATATCGAAATGAATAAGAGGCCGACTGCATGTCGGCCTCTACGCGTAAAGGCTGATCGTCGGAACACTCTCACGTGTGCATCGATTTGTCCATGAAGGCGAGCGCCGACCCATGGGTCGACTGCTACATGATGATTTCATATCGGAACCATGTAGATTTCTGAATCTAACCTGATCACGTATAAACACGGGGAACGCGTTTCATAATCGCGCAGGTGACCTCATAGTTTATCGTCCCCCAGCGATCGGCTACGTCTTCTGCGCTGATCCGCTCCGCGTTTTGTGAGCCGATGATCACAACCTCATCCCCGGGCTGGGCGTCAGGAAGCGCATCAAGTTGGACCATGACCTGATCCATCGTCACCTTACCAACTACCGGAACCCGTTTTCCCCCCACAAGAATCTCATTCCCCTCGACCCGCCGGAAACCGTCCGCATAACCGACCGGGACCGTCCCGATCCTCTCCTCAGAAGCCGTTGTGTAGATATGCCCATAACTGATCCCCCGCCCGGGCGGGAGCAGCTTGACCTGAGAGAGGCGGGATTTCCACGAAAGCGCCGGCCGCACAACTCCCGGCAGTTGACAGTCACTTGACGGGTGCAGCCCGTACATCGCGATCCCCACCCGCACTAGGTCATACCACGCCTCCGGCCTGCGCAGCGCAGCAGCCGAGTTCGCGCAGTGCACCAACGGAGGGCGAAGACCCGCTGATTCCCAACTGGAGATGATCTCGCGGAACAAACCTAACTGTGAATCTGTAGTGTCCAGATCCAACTCATCCGCCATCGCAAAATGGGTGAAGACGCCTTCGAGATGCACGGACGGTAGTCGCGTTGCCTCCTGAGCCAGGTGCGATGCACCCTCTGGCTTTACGCCCAAACGGCTCATCCCGGTGTCGATTTTGAGATGGACGTTCGCCCGATTGCCGATTTTCTCTGCAGCTCGTGAAATATCCGCAAGCTGCGCTTCGCTCCAGAAAGTCAATGAGACATTGGCTTTAATTAACGCTTCCATCCGCGCCGTTGGAGTCCAGCCCAGGAGAAATATCGGCTCGTCGATGCCTGCCGCTCGCAATTCGAGCGCCTCCCCCGCGCGGGCGACGCCAAGCCAACTCGCCCCCGATTTACACGCCGTTTGAGCGATCTGTATCGCGCCATGCCCGTAAGCTTCAGCCTTAACGACCGCCATGAATTCCCTACCCGTGCTCTGCAAGAAGTAGCGGACGTTCTCCTCGATCGCTCCGAGATCGACTTCGACCCAGGTGGAATAGTTATCTTGCGGATTCATGGCGCTGAGTATAAAGGTGTCACCCAGAGATGACAACTTATCGGAGGCATGGGTATAATCGAGCGTTATGTGTCTTCGAATAGAACGCACCCTGACCGCTATGGATATCAAGCCCTCCTATGCCCTGTCAGCGTGGAATCCAGTGTGATGGGTAATTTCAGCTTTCACCTGACCGCGCAGGATAGCCGCGGGCGCGCCGGGTCCATCCATACCCCGCACGGCGAGCTGCTCACGCCCGTCTTCGCGCCGGTGGGTACCCAGGCGACGGTCAAAGCATTGACGCCGCTTCAAATCGAGGCAGCAGGGGCAACGCTCGTCCTTGCGAACACCTACCATCTTTTCCTGCGACCTGGTGCAGAGAGGATCTCCTCGCTTGGGGGGCTGCACGCGTTCATGGGCTGGCAGAAACCTATCCTCACCGATTCCGGCGGCTTTCAAGTCTTTTCGCTAGCCGGCCAACGCGAGATCGACGCGGATGGGGTTACGTTTAAATCCCATCTCGATGGAACGACCTTGCGCTTCACACCAGAGAGCGTCATCGCCGTCCAAGAACAACTCGGCGCGGACATCATCATGGCCTTCGATGAATGCCCTGCCCCATACGACCGCGGTGAGAATGAGCTAGCCCTCATTCGGACCCACGCCTGGGCTGAGCGCTGCCTGGCAGCGAAGAGCCGGGACGATCAAGCCCTCTTCGGGATCGTGCAGGGCGGTGTGTTTTCCGATTTACGCGAAAAGTCCGCTCAATTTATCGCCGGTCTCGACTTCGCCGGTATCGCCATCGGCGGTCTTTCTGTCGGCGAAACGAAACCGGAGATGCAGGCGATGCTCGAAGTCCTTGATGCCGTACTGCCTGCAGATCGACCGAGATACTTGATGGGCGTCGGCAGTCCAGAGGACCTCGTAGAAGCCGTTCTGCGCGGGATGGATCTCTTCGACTGTGTCCTGCCGACGCGGATGGCCCGCAACCACAGCGCACTGACCCGGCGCGGGCGGATGAACATGCGTAAAGCGCAGTACGCCGAGGATGAACGACCGCTTGACCCAGAATGCTCCTGCTACACCTGTACGACCTTCACCCGGGCTTACGTCCGCCATCTATGCGCCGCGGGGGAGATGCTCGCCGCCACGCTGCTCTCCATCCACAACATCTATATGCTCACCTCGCTTGCCGCCGATCTCAGGGATTCCATCATCGCTGGTAATCTAGAGAATTTTGCAGATGAATTCCGTGCCCATTTCAACAAACACCGTCCAGGTGTGGAGTGATCGATGACACCTTTTCAAGCCTTCATTCTTGGGATCGTGCAGGGAGTGACCGAATTTCTCCCCATCTCTTCTAGTGGACACCTGGTGCTCGTACCGTGGCTTCTCAATTGGCATTTCGACCCCTCAACTGCGTTCATCTTCGACGTCCTGGTTCAGTGGGGGACCATTCTGGCTGTCATCCTCTACTTCCGGCGTGAACTCCTGAGCATGTTCACATCTGCCCTGCGTGGAATTCTTCAGCGTCGGCCGTTCGATGAACCCGATGCCCGCCTGGCGTGGTTGATCCTGTTGGCCACCGTCCCGGCCGCCGTGTTGGGTCTCTTGCTCAAACCAGCCGTCGAGAAGGCATTCGACAGCCCGCTCGCAGTCTCGCTCTTTCTCCTGCTTACTGCAGCCATCCTTTTGGTCAGCGAGCGCCTCCATCGATCCGATAAGCCCATGGAGGAATTGACCTGGGTTGATTCACTATGGATCGGCCTCGCGCAGACGCTGGCGCTTTTCCCGGGGATTTCACGCTCTGGATCCACGATCGCGGGCGGTTTGCTGCGCTCGCTGAAACGGGAAGATGCGGCTCGTTTCTCTTTCCTATTGTCGATACCAGCGATGCTCGGCGCCGGCATCATCGCCCTGTTAGATTTGGCAGCGATCCCCGATCCAGGGTCGCAATTATTCTTACTATTCATCGGCTTCACGTCTTCCGCGTTCGTGGGGCTGGCCGCTATCCATTGGCTTCTTTCCTACCTTCGACACCACCCGCTTAATATCTTCGCCATCTACTGTACTATCGTCGGGTTGGGAGGCTTGTTCATCTATGCGTTTAAGGGTTAATCTCATCCTGCTCGCGGTCGCCGCGGGTTACCTGGGCGCGTGCGCGCCGGCACCAACGCCTCCCCCTACACTGGCAGTACAGCAGGTGATCAGAACGCCCGCCTATGCAGATCTTGTAAAAACCTGGTTCGACGGATATCTTCAGGCCAACCCGGATTCATTTATTTCGCTGGTGGTTCTGCCCCCAGAAACGGCTCTCGCATCCCTGGAAGATGGGACCGGGGAGGTTATGATCGGGGGGTATACGCCGCCTGCAGGCTGGTTCGCTACGCCATTAAGTGAAGACGGGATTGTAGTAGTTGTACATCCCGATCTTCGCCTACACGACCTGAGCATTGACGAACTGGCTGCGATCTTCACCGGTCGCCTGAGCAGCTGGGAATCCCTGGCAGACTTCGATCTTCAGATCCAGCCGGTAATCCCGCTTCCCGGCGACGAAGTCCGCGCCACATTCCAGTCGACCGCGATGAGCGGGCAGCGCTTTACAAACAACGCCCTGCTCGGACCTACACCGGCTGCTGTCTTGCAGCTTGTTGATGAGAATGAAGGCGCAATTGGTTTCCTGCCCTATTCGGCCGTTGGTGAGAAGGTCCGACCGATCCGTGTCGAGGGGATCCTCCCCGGAGCAACAACAATCCACGATGGGCGCTATCCTCTTCACATCTCGATCCTGGCGATCGCGCCGCAGGAACCGAGCGGAGAGGTCCGCGCCTTGCTGGCATGGCTTCAATCTAACCTACTGGAGAACTCACGGTAATGTAGAAGTGGATCAGGTGTACATCCACGCGATTCAATTTGTCAGTAAAGATGTGAATGGCGGGATACAAGAGTTGCTCTTTGGGACATTGACCCACGAAGAAGGTCATCTCGATAGGCTCGAATCGCAGTTAGATCAAATTGAACATGTGGAAATCGGGAAATATTGTTTGAGTAAGTCCATCAGAGCGAGTTATAAAGCGGGACGGACGGGGAATTTCGATTGACATATTCGCATCTAGTTGGTAGACTTTCTCCATAATTAAGGGTATTGAATTGATGACTTCTCAACACACCTTGCTCGCGATCCAACAAACTTGCTCGTGTCTTTAGCAGGGGTGCTCTGGCCAAAGGCCTGGCACGTCTGCAATTTCAGCACGGGCGATGAGTCGCAGCGGGTGTGATGTCGTTAAAAGGACTTAAAATCTAGCTCTTGTTTCGTCGGCTTTACCCGCAGGAGTTTAATTAAGAGAGCACTAGTATGTAGCTCCACTTGGTTGGGCCAGCGACATCAAGGAGATAAATCGAGACTCATCGCAGGGCTTTCAAAGCCGGGATGGGTCTTTTATTTATGTTAGTTTCAGAGAAGATTAGGGAAGATTGCATAAGGGAGAGAGTATTGTGCCTAAGATCGCAAATAACATTACGGATTTGATTGGAAATACCCCATTAGTGCGACTGAATCGCATCAGCCAGGATGTGGAGGCTGAGATTTTGGCGAAGCTGGAGTTTCAAAATCCCGGCGGTAGCGTGAAAGACCGCATTGCCTTGAGCATGATCGACGCCGCAGAGGAAGCGGACAAGGTCGGTCCGAACACCATCTTTCTTGAGCCGACCAGCGGCAATACCGGCATTGGAATTGCCATGGTTGCCGCTGCCAAAGGCTACCACTGCACATTGGTGATGCCGGATACGATGAGCATCGAGCGCCGTAAACTTCTAGACGCCTTCGGGGCCGAACTCGTCCTGACCCCAGGATCAGAGGGGATGCCTGGCGCCATTCGCAAAGCCCAAGAAATGGCGGCGGCAGATCCGCGCTATCTGACCCTTCAGCAGTTCGAAAACCCAGCGAACCCCGAAGTTCACCGCCGCACCACAGCCGAAGAGATCTGGCAGGATACGGACGGGCATCTAGACTTCGTGGTCGGAGGTGTAGGTACAGGCGGGACGCTAACCGGTGTGGGTTCAGCACTTAAGAAACGCCTGCCAGAGTTAAAAATCATTGCAGTGGAACCCTCCGATTCTCAGGTTCTCGCTGGCGGCGAACCGGGTCCGCATAAGATCCAGGGTATCGGCGCTGGATTCCTGCCCGCGGTCCTAGATATAGACCTGCTTGACGAGATCATAAGCGTGACAAACGAAGATGCTTTCTCTACTGCCCGGCGCATGGCCAAGGAGGAAGGCATCCTGGTTGGGATCAGCTCCGGTGCCGCGATCCACGCTGCGCTCAAGGTAGGGCGCCGTCCGGAAAGCGCCGGTACTCGCATCGTGGTTTTTGTGCCATCGTATGGTGAGCGTTATCTAAGCACACCGCTCTTCGATAGTTTAAGCGAGTAGCATCGACTTAATGGAGCCGTACTATGTTCAAGACATTTCGCCTAGACATTCAAGCGGTGTTTGAGCGGGACCCAGCAGCCCGCAGTATGCTCGAGATCCTACTCTTTTACCCCGGCTTCCATGCTTTATGGTTGCACAGGCTGGCACACTTTCTGTGGAGAAAGAGTCTTTTCCTGTTTGCACGCGGCGCCAGCCACATAAACCGCTGGCTGACAGGCATCGAAATTCACCCCGGCGCCAAGATCGGACCGAGTTTCTTCCTCGACCACGGTATGGGAACGGTGATTGGTGAGACAGCGGAAATAGGGGCGTGCGTAACGATGTATCACAACGTGACGCTTGGAGGCGTGAGCTGGGAGAAGGTCAAACGCCACCCGACACTTGAAGACCATGTCGTCGTCGGCGCTGGAGCACAGATCCTCGGGCCGATCCGTATTGGTGCACACAGCCGTATCGGCTCCAATTCGGTGGTGGTTAAGGACGTCCCTCCATACTCCGTAGTTGTCGGTGTCCCTGGTCGCATCCGAGGCTTGAATGGGAAGAGCATGCCCCCGCCCGGTCTTGAGGACCTTCAGCATCACCGCCTGCCTGACCCTACAATGGAACTCCTTCGGGCACTAGCCGATCGGGTTGATGCCCTCGAGACGACCATGGGCGAAGTACACGAAGACGACTTCAAGCTCGCCGATGCGTGGGTAACCATAACCGCCGAGGACGGCAGCCATATATAAATTGGACGCAGGGGACGTCTTCCAGCGAGAGCGTTAATAAAGACGGGCCGTGAGAAATCCGAATACCGTCCTTGTCAACGCTAGCAATGAAGTGACGCCTGTGCGGCGAAGTCCCTAACCGAAGGGAGTGGGGAGCGAAGTCCCCGGTTTCGCTATGCGTCCCCGAAACGAAACGGAGATGGATTGAGGGACTGCGGGGCGAAGCCGAATAGGCTCGACATGACAGGGTCCCGCTTCATGTCATTCCTTCACCGTTGCGCGTCCCGCTCGAAATGGCATTTGGCAGTCAAGCGTTGGTATCAAGAGAAATACATGTTATAGAATATCCCCGGTGATGAACGGGTTGCTTTGGCGCTCTTTGCCAACCGTCGTCGGCGGACCATGGCCTGTAAACAGGTGGGTCTCATCTGGGAGCACTAGGATCTCCTCGCGGATGCTCTGAAGCAATGTATCCCACTCCCCGCCCTGTAGATCGGTCCGCCCGACACTGCCAGAGAAGATGAGGTCACCGCAGAAGACTGCCCCAAGCCCCTCGGAGACAAAAATCACGTGACCGAGAGAATGACCGGGTGTGTGCCGGACCTCAAAGCGATAGTTTCCCAGTGTGAGTTCCATTCCGGCTTCAAGGTCGATCGTGGGCTCTGGACCGGGGTCGAATTCGGTAATCCCAAAATAAGTCGCGCCGCCGTTAACTTGCCAGAGTGGAAGGTCTAACGGATGGAGCGCGACCGGGATTGGAGTATCGAAGGATTTTACTACGCCGCTTACACCGCCGAAATGATCGAAATGGGCGTGTGTGAGCCAGATCGCGTTGATTTGCCAGCCTCGATCCAGCGCCACGCCTGCGATTTGCTCACCATCCCATGCGGGGTCGATAACAACCGCACTCTTCGTATCAGGATCGCCAAGCAGGTAGGTGTTCGTCACCGCCAACCCTAATTCGAAGACAACGACTTCAAGATTGCTTAGTTTCATTTCTTTAACTGTCAAAGGTACTCCTATCTTCCCCCGCTATGCCCTTCACCGGATGCGAGAATATACCTAAACGCTTCGAGTTATTTCTCTCTACAAGAATTGGAGTATAGTCGCTGTAGGGACGCTCATCAAGAAGAAGGCAGATTGGTCTCCCGCCGCCCGTCGAATAAATCCAGTACAATCAGCGGGTTGTGCATTCCCTGGGATAGATCAACGACTGGACCTGAAACCGGGCAAACAACACCCGAGAATTAACGACCCAGAAAACAACATAAAAATCAGCGCGCGGAGGCATTTATGAGGTCCTATCCACCTGAACCGTTCCGGATTAAAACTGTTGAAACGATCCGGAGGATCAGCCGTAAGGAACGTGAAACTGCACTGGCAGCGGCAGGCTTCAATATCTTCGGGCTTCGCTCCGACGATATCTTCATCGATTTCCTCACCGATTCCGGCACCGGTGCGC
Organism: Anaerolineales bacterium; assembly: GCA_034430795.1. GTDB lineage: Bacteria > Chloroflexota > Anaerolineae > Anaerolineales > E44-bin32 > E44-bin32. The sequence continues at coordinate 13,982 of DAOUDJ010000027.1, forward strand.
TGAGCGACCGACAGTGGGGAGCGATGATGCAGGGTGATGAATCGTACGCCGGCGCGCGCTCCTTCTTCCGGCTTAAGAAGGCGATGTCCCAGATTTTCGGTTTCAAGCATTTCGTCCCCACCCATCAAGGCCGAGCCGCCGAGCACATTCTCAGCACATTACTCATAAAGCCTGGCCATAGCATCCCCTCGAACACACATTTCGACACCACTGAAGCCAACATCCGCGCCCGCGGCGGGCGCCCCGTCAACCTGGTGATCGAAGAAGCTGCCGACCCGGCAACGCTCCATCCCTTCAAAGGGAACATGGACACCGAAAAATTGGAGGCGTTCATCAAAGAAACAGGAGCGGAAAACATCCCCCTGGGCATGACCACGATCACGAACAACGCCACCGGCGGGCAGCCCGTGTCGCTTGAGAACATCCGCCGGACGAGCGAAATCTATCGCAAATACAACATTCCATTCTTCATCGACGCCTGCCGCTACGCGGAAAATTCCTACTTCATTAAGACCCGCGAGACTGGGTATGCCGAAAAATCTACGCTCGAAATCGCGCAGGAGATATTCTCACTGGCAGATGGGGCAACGATGAGCGCCAAGAAAGACGCCCTTGTGAACATCGGCGGATTCCTGGCCATGAACGACGATGACCTCTTCCAGAAAGCACAGAACGAACTGATACTGCGCGAGGGTTTTCCCACGTACGGTGGTCTTGCCGGGCGAGACCTGGAAGCCATCGCCGTCGGGCTGTGGGAAGGGCTGGACGAACAATACCTCGAATACCGCCTGGGCCAAACGGCTTACCTCGTCGAGGGGCTGCATGATGCGGGCATTCCCGTCGTCCTCCCACCCGGTGGTCATGCGGTCTACGTCGATGCTGGTAGTTTGCTGCCGCATATCCCTCGCGATGAATTCCCGGGCCTGGCGCTTGCGATAGAACTCTACCTGGAGGGCGGGATCCGCGGCGTCGAACTGGGTTCGGTCGCCTTCGCCTACACTGACCCCGAGACAGGCGAGAAGCACTATCCTTTGATGGAATTGCTCCGGATGGCAATACCGCGCCGGATGTACACCCAGGCGCATATGGATTTCGTAATCGAGACGTTTAAGCGAATCGCGAAACACAAGGGCGCGATTAAAGGCTGCCGCATCACCTATGCCCCGGAGCTGCTGCGGCACTTCACTGCGAAGTTCGAGCTGTTCTAAATAAGCAGCCTTCTCAACATGACTGCTCTTCAAATTGTATCGAGGAAAGGGGAAAGGGGGAGTTTACACCAAACGGGCGCTCCCAAGTATGCGCCCGTACAGATCACTTAATTGCACCGGAACTGTCTACAAAATCATCTTAGACAGTCCCGGTTTTGTCCGTTGATGTTGGCTCTCAGATCGCCCGGTTACGGGAACGTGTAAGTAGCCCAATCGAATGACATCATCATCAGGTTAGCGCTTGTGATGTAGATGTATCCGTACTTCCCGTTGGTGGTCCGGTAGCAGTAATACTCATGATCCAGGTCGATATCTCCCCCGCCCAGGCTTGTCCCCTGGCATTCGCTGCCTGTAGGCTTTATTCCCCCAAACTCACCGAAACTCGCGCTGTTTCGTGGATCAAGATCATGAGTCTCCTTTGGGATTGGCGGCCAGCCGCCGATTTCCAGGTTCGCGTCGTAGCGGAAGTCGGCATCCCCGGAGCCGCAGGAAACGATCGACCCGTCATCCAGATCAAAACAGCTGCCGTCAGTCAGCGATTGATCTGTCCCATTCGAAACGAAGATATCAAAAACGATCAGTGGCTGCAGAAGAAGTTGCGGGATGAACACACTTTCTTCTGATTCTTCCGCTACAACGATCTTCGCCCAGAATGCTACGTCTCCACCGGCGCCCAGCCCAAAGAGTACGTCGTCCCCGTTGCGGAGCATCCAGAAACCTTGATAGGTCCCTGGGTCTGCCGGCGCCACCATGTCGATCGAAAGATCCACGATCTGTCCCGGCATCACTGAGCCCACAAGCGAGACCGCACTCGCGGCGCTCAAGTGGTCCCCATGATGGAAAACCAGGCTATAGGAGGAATTCCATGTACACGTACCATCGTTTCGCAGACGCCAGGTTTTCGTGAAAGCTTCGCCGGCTTCGATTTCCGTATCGTCGGGGATGGTGACGTCCATTATGAACGCAATCCGATCGCTGCAAGCTTCGATTTCTGGTTCCGGTGTAGGGGTTACTTCTTCTTCTGGGAGGATTTCTCCCGATGTTTCGTCACCTTCGCTGACTTCGGTTTCGCTGGTTTCGGTTTGGACCTCTACTTCTTGGTAGAGCGTGCTATCCTCGACCTCTGGAAGAACATCCGCTGGCGGCTGAATAACAATGGCCGCGCCTTCGGCGGACTGCGTCGTCATCGTCGGCAGGTTGCAAGCTATGGCTGATGCGCTTAGCGCCACAATTACTATCATGGGCTTCCAAAATTTCTTCAACATGTTTATCTCTCCTGTATGGTTGTCACAGTTTTATTTCATCTCAATCCTGTAACGGATACAGGCCTAGTTTTGTGACAGCGGGAAACAGGGCCGGCCACGGAGGGTATCTACAGTGGTCAATAAAATCCCCCTAACAGGATGGATTAATAAGAAAGCGCAACCGCTCAGGGAGAAAACATGAACTTTGTCAGAATGTATTCGAGCATAAGATACTCGGGGTGGGATATGGTTATTACGATGAGCGGACCAGTGAAGCCATCCCCAGACCCTGTTGGCAGGTTGCTTCGCCTTCAATTGGCGATGATAGGCTCAGAACTGGCGGGACATCCGGGTGCGCTCCAGTATTAACATAATCATAGGGGCTGCCCTTTTTGGGACAGCCCCGTTTCAGTTCAAACCAATTCGATATCGTTACCCGCCCGAGACAGTCAGCTCCCGGGATAGACGATCCTCAGTTCCCAAACTGCCACATCCAACCGAAAGCCACGCCCGCCATATTCTGGCTGATGAGCAGGTTCACCGTTACCTGGGGCGTCCCCCCGACGGTTGGGTAGGTCAGACCGCCTGGGATCAAGATGCTGTCGTTGCCGTCGGCGAGGGCGTTGAATGACACGCAGTAGGTGCCCGCCGTCAGGCCAGTGAAGGCATACTGCCCATTGGCATCGGTGGTTGCCGTCGAAAAACCAGTCGATGGGCAAGCGCTCGTTCCCAGATGGATCGTCACACCGGCGAACCCACCCTCGAATCCATCATGTACTCCGTTTGCCCGCATTACATTGGGGTCTAATCCCTCCGCGCATCCCAACCCAAGCACCAGGGGCTCATTACCTTCCCCTCCCGTGTGCTCACAGATATCGTGCCACACCTCGCCGGCGATAGAGCCTGGTGGCGGTGCAACGTAGGGCAGGCTGCCAGGGCTAAAGCTATAATCCAGTGTCGCGCCGGAGATCCAGCAAGGATCCGGTTTATCGTCCACAGTGATCAAGAACCATGGATACGCAGGATCGTCATTCCATCCTTGCGCCAGGGCACTCTCCCCCAAGAGTAGATACGCGTACTGATCCCCGCCCTTGCTTGGGCCGCGACGGCAATTGGCATTCATACTGGCTATGACCAAAAACGGCTCTTCTGTTGGCACCGGCGTTACCGAAGGGACAAGGCTCGCCACAGCGGTAGGCGATGGATCCCCATCATCATCTACACCCTCTGTCACCGGAACCGTAACCTCCGTAGGTTCCTCCCTCACCGGCGTAGCGGAGGGCGGTGGAGCCGACAGTAGGCCAATATCCGGCATGTTGCAGGCGCCTAGGAGCAAGGCAGCCCCCATAAGTAGGATGAAGATTCTGTTTTTTTGGAATACACGCATTATTTCCTCCTCGATGTCGACCCTTCAATTGTTGAATTATTTACCAACCTACTGCAAATCCATAATGGGAATTATCGATTGTTGTCTCATCGTATGCAGGTTGACTGACAATTACCTAACCACTGCATATATGCGTATTGTGTCTTGCGAGCTTGTCCCCTCATTTCCCGCAAGGTCCACGGCGACAGCGTAATACATGCCCGTCCCTGGTAAATATGGACCCCCCGGATAGCTGCATGTTGATGTATCCCCACAAATTCTGACGAGAGCAGGGAGTTTCTCCCCCGGCGCCTGGAACCAGATCTCGACCTTCCCAATTCCGAAATTATCCGTCGCCGTTGCCAAGAAAGTCACGATGTCGTCTTCATTCGGTTTCCAGGTTCCTGTCGGCTCATAGGAAATCGTTACAACCGGCGGCTCGGTGTCTACTGGTGTAGGTGTTGGCGGCGCTTGGACCACTGGAACACCGGCTATGTCCCCTTCTTCGTCTGTAAGATAGTTCGCCACCCAACAGTGACCTGGTCCATCTTGACGCTCGATGTACCACCACGTAGTTTCTGTGTTGCGGCCATCGATCGGAGCGCGCTCATCTTTCATGAGGAAGCCCACAATATGGTAAATATTGCCGGGGCCATAACGACAATTGCTGTTGCCTAATGCGATTGCGATTGCCGGCCCTAAGGTTGGGATGGGTTCGATAGTGGGCACTAGTGGTTCGGCGCCCGCTAAAGGCCCACCATCAACCGGGAGAACCGCTCCTTCGTCAGGGGATGGTGTGGATGGTAACGATGTCGGTTCTCCTTCGGCTGTATAAGGTACCGGTAAAGGTTTAGGCACCGGCAGGGTGAGTGTGACATCCATCATTCCAAAAACAATGCCCACGGTGACAAGTCCTGCGCCGACCCCAATCGACGCTGCCAGAATGACTTTGCCCCACATGCCCCCTGAGAACAGCGATTTAAATGCTGATCCGAGACCGTCTCCGCCTGCCCCCCCACCTGCCCCTCCGCCAGGTTTTTCCAATCCAGTTCCGCCTGGTTGTGCCGCCGGTCCATTCAGGGATTTTAGTCGCTCCAAGATCCCTGCGGTCCACCCTGGCGAGGGGAAAATGGGCATTAAACCCGCCACCATTGCCGCGACCTTTTTGAGGTCTTCCTCCGTCTCCTGGCAATGCTCGCAAGCGGCGATATGGCGCTTCACCGCACGCTGATCCTCGGCGCTCAATTCGCCATCCCGAAATGCGGAGAGCACATCCTCCAATTCGCGGCACTGTACGGCACCGCTTGCAGCCATCAAACGAATGCCATGCAACTCACGGAAGTTCAAACGCGCCCGGTGTACGAGCTGACGGGCGTTGTCATAATTACATTCAAGAGCCGTTGCTACTTCACCATAGGCGAGTCCGTTAATCTCACGCAAAACTAGCGCCTGGCGGTATTTCGTCGGCATGAGGACCAAGGTCGCTTCAACCGCCTCACGAGCCTCCCCGCGTTGAACCTGACGCTCAGCCGGTCTTTGAGTGGTAGGCGGGCCTCTCATTTCCAATGGTTCCTCTACATCCACAAAACGCTTCCCTTGCCGCAGGTAGTCGATGGCGAGGTTGCTCGCTATCCGGAAAACCCAGGATTTGAAATCCCAGGGTGGACCGAGCTGGCTAACGCGTTCATGTGCGCGGATAAATGCATCCTGAGTGATGTCCTCGGCTGCTTGCCGATCCCCAACCGTGCGATAGATATAGTTGAGCACCGGCTGATGCAATTGATGAAAAAGCTGAGTGAACGCCTCTCCATCACCTGCTTGAGCGCGACGGACAAGTGGTACCAGGTCATCTTTCGGCACACTTGCCTTCCCTTTGGTCAAGATTCACCTCTATAACGGAGTTGCTTTCCCATTTGTGACAGAAACGACTCGAGAGCATACTACCCGAGAATATAGCATGAAAACGCCCGGCTCATTCACGTCAAGCGGCCGACATCCATGTGGTATCCTGATCTTATTCTCCAGCACTCTCGTTTGATGGTAAAGCGCACCATGACAACCACCGAACTCAGCCTCCCTTCTACGCATCAATTTGACCAACGCTCACCACTGCGCTGGATCTTGTCCCACGTCTCACGCAACTGGCAGATGGTCGTTCTGGCTTTTGTCGGCGCACTCGGAAACGCTGCACTCGCGGCACTTGTGCCCATCCTTGTTGGCGTTGCCTTCAACGCCATTCTTTCATCTCCTGCAGACCTGAAGAAGCTTCTACTGATCGCTATTTGGATCGCTGTATCCCAACTCGTTCGAGGCGCGCTGCAATTCGGTCGTAACTTCGGGGCGGAAATAATCGGGCAGCGTCTCGAAAGGGACATCCGCGATGAACTCTATACGAGCCTTCTGGGGAAGAGCATGACCTTCCACAATTTACAACCGGTAGGCGATACGATGGCGAGAGCGACAAACGATGTGCGTGAGATCAACCTGATGTTCAACCCCGGATTTAACCTCGTATTGGGATCCGCTAATTTCCTCCTTATGCCGCTCATCGCTGCACCTTTCTATCACCCCTCACTCATTCTCGTGCCTGCGCTTTTCATAGTCGCTTACTTCCTGGCAATCTGGCGATACCTGCGTGAGCTGCAGCCGATTTCCGATTCCGTTCGATCCGCGTTCGGCCAGCTTAACGCCCGTCTGACGGAAGCGATCGATGGCATTGAAGTCGTGAAGCGGGGAGCACAAGAGAAGGCGGAAGTCGCCCGTTTCACCGAAAATGCGCGCCTCTTCAGGGACACATTTGTCAAGCAGGGTGATGCGGAAGCTCGCTACCTGCCCCTTCTTTTACTCGGCCTGGCTCAAGCTGGAGCTTTCTTGCATGCCCTGCTGCTTTTTCAACAAGGTCTCCTGGATGTCGGTCAGGTTGTCGCCTATATGGGTCTCATCCAGCTCTTCGGTTTCCCGACATTTGCATCCTTGTTTGCTTACTCCCAGGTGTCACTCGGCACGGCTAGTGCTCGGCGCATTCTGGATCTCATCAGGCGTGAGACAAAGCTCAACCAAAACCCGCGTGGATATGCGCGGACGATGCGCGGAGAGATTGCGTTCAAAGATGTCACCTTCGCTTACCCAGAAGCGGAAAATAGCCTCGAGGGCGTCACCTTTCACGTACAGCCCGGTCAGACGATAGCGCTCGTCGGGCAGACCGGCACCGGGAAAACGACCCTCGCCAAATTAATCAACCGCACCCATGACACATCATCCGGCCAGGTGCTGGTCGACGGCGTGGATGTGCGTGATTGGAACCTGGCTTCTCTACGCAAGCAAATATCCATCATCGAACAGGACATCTTCCTCTTCTCGAGAAGCCTCGCCGAAAACATTGCCTTCGGCTGTCCGAAAGCAACACAGGAGGAGATCGAGCAGGCGGCTAAAGCCGCCCAGGCACACGATTTCATCCTAGCGTTTAAAGACGGATATGATACGGTCATCGGAGAACGCGGAATCACATTATCCGGCGGGCAGCGCCAACGAATCGCCCTGGCGCGCGCCTTCCTTACCGACCCTCATATCCTCATCCTGGATGATTCAACATCCTCAATCGACAGCGCCACAGAAGACCAAATCCAGCGGGCGATCTTCCGCGCCGCCGAGGGGCGAACAACGCTGATCATCACGCACCGTATCTCACAAATCCGCTGGGCTGATTTAATCATCGTTCTACGGCACGGACGGATTGCTGCCGCAGGTTCACATGATGATCTGATGGAGATCTCGGATACGTACCGCCGTATCTTTACCCGCGACGAGGACATATAGCAGATGGGTTTCTTCTCCGGCCTCAACGCCGAAGCTTATGACCGCTCATACCGGGATCGCGATCTCGCTGTGCGCATGCTGGGGTATTTTCGCGCCCACAACCGCCGTATCGCATTTGCCATCATCGCTATTCTCCTTATTGCCGCTTCAAGTGCGGCCACACCGATTCTGATCTCACGCAGTGTGGATCTGATTGCAGAAGAAGGCTCCACACAACTTATGCTCACTTTCGTCGCTGCGATGTTTGCACTTGGTGTGTTGATCTGGGGGGCAAACTGGGTCCGGCGTAGACTCATCAGCAGGGCGGTTGCCGACGTGATGCTCGAGCTCCGGCGTGACGCGTTTATCGCTTCAGCCGGACACGATCTTTCATTCTACGATGAGTTCGCCTCCGGCCGGGTCGTCAGTCGAATAACATCAGACACGCAGGACTTCGCCCAGGTTGTCGTATTAGTCACGGACCTGGTCACCCAGTTAGTCCAGTCATTCATCCTGATTATATTTTTAATCGGCATTGATCTCCGTCTGACGATCTGGCTTGCGGCGATGATGCCGGTCGTTTTTCTGATCGCGATCGGGTTCCGTAAAATCGCCCGGCGCGTCACTCGTCACGGTTTCCGGGCAATGGCGAATGTGAACGCAGCCATCAAAGAAGCCGTGACCGGAATCTCCGTTGCGAAGAATTTCCGTCAAGAACTCCAGATCTATGATCAATTTCAAGAGGTAAATTTGATCTCCTACCAGGCGAATATCCGCCGCGGGCTGGTGCTCTCCAGCGTCTTCCCCATTCTCAACGCCCTTATGGGGGTTGGAACGGCGATAATGGTTTACGTCGGCGGGATAAGCACGGCGCAAGGCGTGGTTTCGATTGGCGCCTGGTATCTCTTCATCACCAGCCTGGATCGTTTCTGGTTCCCGGTTCTCAACTTATCGTCCTTCTGGACCCAGGTGCAGAACGGTCTCTCGGCTGCAGAACGAGTCTTCGCCTTGATCGACGCCGAATCCGCAGTCACACAGATCGCCAACAAACCCGTCGATAAGCTCCGAGGAAAGATCGCCTTCGATGACATCTTCTTTCACTACAAACCGGGAGAACCTGTGCTTGAAGGTTTCCATATGCACATCGAGCCGGGCGAGAGTCTCGCCCTCGTCGGTCACACAGGGGCAGGAAAATCATCAATTGTGAAACTCATCTCGCGCTTCTACGAATTCCAGAGCGGCTGTCTGCTCATCGACGGTCAAGACATCCGCAGTTTCGATTTACAGAACTACCGTAGACAGCTTGGGATCGTCAGCCAGACACCGTTCCTTTTTTCAGGAACCGTCGCGGACAACATCCGTTACGCTTCCCCTGATTTTGGCGATAACGAGATTGAAGAACTCGCCCAGAAGATCGGAGGTGGCGAGTGGATTGAAACCCTTCCGGATGGACTCCAATCGGAAGTGGGAGAGCGCGGCAACCGACTCTCGATGGGTGTGCGCCAATTGGTCTCATTAATGCGAGTTCTCGTCCAGCGCCCGGCGATTTTCATCCTGGATGAAGCCACAGCCAGTATTGATCCCTTCACGGAATCACAGATCCAGGAAGCCCTGAATTTGATACTCGCGGACAGCACATCGATCCTTATCGCTCATCGCCTGTCGACGGTAGTAGCTTCTGATCGTATTATTGTGCTGCACGAGGGTAAGATTATCGAAGAAGGGAACCACCAAACCCTGATGCAGGGAGATGGTCACTACGCCGAGCTATACAATACCTACTTCAGGCATCAGTCGTTGGAGTATGTTGAAACCGTTCGGGATATCCTTCTGGGGGAAGATTGATGGTCTTACCTCAGTTTTCTAATCGTGCGTGTTTTCTTTGTGAGCAGAACCGGGTAAACTTGCCCTATGGTCAATAAGAAGGATACTCCGCGTTCCTCTATGAGGATCGCCAAAGAAGCCAGGCGCGAGTTCACCATTGTTTCTCTGTTGACCCTCTCAGCGCTGATCACCGCCTTGATCCTCCGCCAAGCCCTCTGGGTTTCTCTCGCGACTCTATCGGGTATCGTGTGGGTCGGTTTGGCCATATTCTTCCGTGACCCAGCCCGAGCTATCCACCGCGAGGGCGGCATGTATTATGCACCAGCAGATGGCAGGGTTGTCGTTGTGGAACGAGTAAATGAGCCGATTTTTCTGCAACGCGAGGCTCTGCGAATCGCGATCTTTATGTCGATCTCCGATGTCCATGTAAATCGGACCCCCGGGAAGGGCGTTGTAATTTTCACTCGCCATGTTCCGGGTAAATTCATCCAAGCATTTCGACCGGAAGCCGCGCTCGAGAATGAGCACAACTTGATCGGAATTGAACATGGCCGCGATCGAATCCTGATTAAGCAGATTGCCGGCATCCTCGCTCGAAGGATCGTTTGTTCAGTCCGGCCTGATGACAAACTCGAAGCCGGTGACCGGATCGGGATGATTAAATTCGGGTCACGCGTTGAGCTTTATCTGCCAACCGATTGTCAGGCACTGATTCAACCCGGTGATGTCGTGCGTGCTGGCCTCA
>DAOUDJ010000028.1:0-4664 GCA_034430795.1 Anaerolineales bacterium
TCCGGGATCTTGACGCTGGGACAACTTGATGCGGCCTGCTTCTCGACGGCAAATCCATGGCTTTCAGAAGTTCGTGGTGATCAAATCCTCGAAGCTCTTGAACGTGGGCTTGACCCATCCATTACCAGAATCAAGCCTCCAGCCTATAGAGGCGCACCGGTCGGTATTCCCCAGATAAGTGGTATGGTTGTCCACTATGACAGCAACGCACCTGGAGAACCTCGAGTGCGCCGCGTACTTATCCAAGGAAAGCAAGTTGAGCCAAATCATCTCTGTCGCTTAGCACACACTGACGCCGAGACGATGTCGGAAGTTGGGTACCTAGCACTCGACGATGGACAGACAATCAAACAAGAGGTACCTACGATTCTGCGTGAAGTGATTGCCGACTACGTTCGTCTGAACTCCCCAGTGCCCGTTCCGCAGCGAGGTCGATGGATTCCGGTCTCTTAACCGTGGCAGGAGAAAGGATGAGCCCAATAACCCCTCGCTGGAACGGACCGCACTTTGCAGTGTGCTTCGCGAGGGATCCCGTCGAGCGGGACGAACTGTGCTGCGCGATTTGGAAGCAAAGTTGCATTATAGGAGTGAGTAGAAAAGATAGCGGTCGGGAGGTCCCCGGCCGCTCCCTGCAACGAACGCAGGACTTCGCAGCTCAAGACCGTTATGCACCGTTAACCATTTATGGAGTGTTTTAATGAAAGATAACAATGATGAAAAATCCTCGTGTTGAAACATTGGTTGAGAAGCTAACAAGGGGAATTTCTAAATCCCTTGAGGTCTTTCGCTCAGTAGAGCTAGATCTGTGGGAGCAGCCAATCTTTGACGATCCGGAATCATGGAATCTCAAAGATCTCGTTGCCCATTTCATATATTCCGAAGAACATCTCCTAAGCATTGCCCAAGACATCGCATCTGGTGGTGAAGGTTCTCCGGAAGGTATTGACATTGATGCTTTCAATGAGAATGAGATGGAAAATCTGCGGCATGGATCTGTAGACGAGTTGCTGAATAATCTCAATGATGTTCGCAAGGCTTTAATTGATTGGACAGGAGAGCTGGGCGAGCTTGAATTGGATCGGGTTGGACGGCATCCTGTGCTTGGAGCCTCCACCGTGGAGACTGTAATTTTCTCAATATATGCCCATCAGTTATTGCATATGCGTGAGATAGCCCCAACACTTCGTAAGTAGTTGATGTAATAGCACTTTTGCAATATAAGCGCATAATCATCCGCTGCCCCGGAAAATACACGGGATCCCTAATCGGTCTCTGTCAAATTTGCTATGGTTTGCGTTTCACTGGAAGAAAAGTGCCCCCTAAGTGAAATCAAGGTGATCCGGGGGGTGTGCTCCACGCTTCGCTTCGCGTAGCACTCCGTAGGAGCCATGAGTGCTTCGCGAGGGGAGTGGTCCCTCGATAAACTCGGGATGGTAAGTCCCCCTTTGGGGGATTTAGGGGGGAAAAATCAAGTTGATTCAAATGATTGCAATGATGTAGACGGGAAGAGATTAATACCGTTTTTATTATCCCCCCCGATTGCCCCCTTAGCCCTTTCCGCTTCGCTGCAAGGATGTTACGCGAGGGAGCTGCAGGGGACCATTTCATTGTCCCCCGCACCCCCTTCCGAATGGCTGCCTATGCTATGCCATGGAGGTCGAACTTACAGAGCCGTGCCTTGTCCAATATGCTATGGATTGCGCTTCACTGGAAGAATATCGTCCTCGAAATGAAATCAAGGTGATCCAGGGGGATTGATGGGAAAAAGCATCCCGAAATTGCGGAAAATCGTGTTTTTAGGTAGATTAGGAATGAGCGCCTGGTGAAGCGGAAGGGGGGACTACGTCCTGCAGGGTGAGCGGGAACTTCGTCCCCGTAGAGTTCGGGGTAGCTTTGTCAGCTCGAGGCTGTTAGGCAGATATTTCCAAGAATTAAGGGAGTCGTAATGAGCATGGTGCACAATAAATTTCGATTTCTCAAGATAGCCACAATCTCCTTATTTGCGGTGATGCTCACTGTTGGGTGCACTGGCCAAGCTTATAGCGTCAATAATCCTGACTCAAGATATGAAATAGGGAAACAACTCAACGAAAACCTTCTCGATAATACGTACGAAGGTAGTAGTCGCCAGTATGGAATGCCCCGTGTCATACCTGGAGAGGTTCAAGGAACCTACATTGGGGCACACGATGTGGGTCATTCGTCTCTTGATGCAGTAGATGAATACGAAGAAAATACTCTGGATAAAATCTCCCCCGAAAGCCGTGTTGCCTCTGACCCTATTGTCACTCCAGGCCATTGTTACTACACCGCAACAAGGAACGTCAATTGCCGGGCGAGTGATTACGTGGGGTCTTCATTGATCGCGATTGTGATGCAGGGCGAGGGGGCAAAGCTCTTATCCTTAAACCCGATATTCACACATGGGAAGTTCGAACTGGTATCAGGACCTCAATGCTGGATTGCACTATGGCTATTGGATGGTCCTTCTGATCCCTATAAGATGTGCCAAGTTTCGGTGGTCGATGCGCCCCCGCCGATAGAAAGCTCGGATCTAGGTGGGTCTGACTCGCCGGTATGTTCATCTGATTTAGATGAGGGCTCTTGTTTAGCAACTGGCGGTAATTGGGTAAAAAGCTTTGTTCGCCCACCTTATTGCGAATGTTAATGACTTGACGAGTACATCCAATTATATGCCCAATTTGAACCTTGGAATTCTCAATTTAACTATTCAATAGATGAGCATTTGAACCGTTCGCTGCCCCCAAAAATCGCTGGGGTCTTCGTCAGCCAACTCCGCGGTCTGCGCGATTTAGCGATGGTCCTGGAACGGGATTCTTGATAAGCTAGCGGAGGAGAGCGCGGGGCGGCTGTCCGTCTGGATGCTCCGCTGCGCTTCGCGAAGCTCAAAATCGTTAGCCTGTTCTATTACAAAAGGAATATCTATGGATAAGTTCCTAATTGAAATGCTTGAATGCCCTGTATGCCATCAATCATTAGATTGGCAAATCGATGAGCAATTCAATGACCACATCGAAAAGGCAGAGGCTCGATGCGTGGGCTGCAATGCGGTCTATCCCATTCGCGATGGTATTGGCATATTTCTCACGCCAAATTTGCCTAGAAATGACCTTTGGGAGCAGGTTGAAAGTCAGCTCACCATCTACCTTCAAGATCACCCGGATATTGAACGCCAATTGATGGACACACCAATCGACGACCTTTCGCCAACGGACCAGCAGTTTCGAGCTCTTGTGCTGGAAGAGCGTGGAGATTTCGCCGGATCTCGGAAGGCGGAGGTTCTTTCGAACCAAAACCTCTACACGTCAGCGTATACAAATTGTTGGAATAGCCAGGTTAAATATACACTCGACGCTCTATCAACATTGGATGGTCCTGTTGTTGATCTGGCTTCTGGCCGATGCTACTTGGTAGAGAAGATAATAGAGCAATTGAAGAAATCTGTGGTGGCCTCTGATTTTAGTCTCAATGTCTTGCGCCGGGATAAAAAGCTCTTTGAGTTTTTAGGTATAGAACAACATGTTAACCTGTTGGCATTTGATGCTCGTCTGACTCCGTTTAAAGATGGCTCGATCAAGACTATGACTACCAACCTTGGCCTTCCAAACATTCAAAACCCCGGACGGCTATTGCATGAGCTGAACCGAATTGTTTGCGGAACCATGTTAGCGATCTCTCATTTTTTCCCGGCTGAAGATGAACCCAACAAGAAAGTGATTGTCGATGCCGGCCTTGATCCTTTGTTATATAGATTGTCTGCAATTGAGCATTTTATTTCAGCCGGTTGGAGCGTAAACATGGAAAACCCCTGTGTGGCTGAAGCCCTGCCCACGCCCGCGAGTAATATACTCGAGGGGGCAAGAGTTGATGGTCTTCCAGTAGCCCCTACTGAAATGGAATGGTGTGTCTTGCTTGCGACCAACGCAGAATAATTTAGGGGCGGGTCAACAATTCGCTGTCCCAGAAAATCGCTGGGATCTTTGTCCCCCCAAAACACGGGGACTTCGCCCCGCAGAGTGAGCGGGATCTTCGCCAGCTCAAAGCCGTTATGCGGACACGGGTTCAACGTGCTAGATGTCTAAAGCCTGTGATGTAAGGAGGAAAATGTGTCTGGACCCATAATATTTATCACAACCTTTCAGATTGAGAATGGTGCCCTCGAGAAGTTCAAAGAGGCGGTTCGAAAGTCAATGGATTTCCTTGAGACCAACGGTCCCCAGCTTGTGGCAGAGGTCTGCATCGATGAGAACGAGATGCGTGCACACGGCATCCAGGTTCACCGAGACTCAGAGTCTATCCTGACTCATTGGCAACTCGCCGACCCGCACATGCGCGATGTGATGCAGTACATGACAACCACGCGAGTCGATATCTCCGGCCAGCCAAACGAGGCCGTCATGGAAGGGATGCGGCGACTCTCCTCCCAGGGGGCGGTCCTTTCCGTAACACCTCAATTCGCCGGCTTTAGCCGGCTTCCGGGCATTGAGTAGTCCCACTTGCCGCATAACTGTCGGCTGTGCCCGACCTGCGGCGGATGAGCCGCCAATCCGTTAGTCGGCCCTATTGAGGAACCGCCTCTTTCATAAAACGATGACACGAAGATACATTTTTCGTCTAGTGCTCTTCCAGTTCATACTTGGCCT
>DAOUDJ010000029.1:0-36311 GCA_034430795.1 Anaerolineales bacterium
GGCAAATATCATCATCGATCCGCTCATCAAAGACCTGCCGGCTCCATTGATCTGCGGCTGTATCTAGAGCAATGTCAACTTCTGCCACTAGCTGTTCATAGGTTTCCTGACCGATTACGCCATCCGAGCGTAGAGTCGACAGCGTGTTTCGTTGAGCCCGAAGCGATTCGCGCCGAGCAGTATTAATTTCGCCCGCCTCAAGCTCTGGCGCAACTTGAAGCGCCTCCTGTACAGCGGAAGTCAGCGCCTTCACGCGCTGCACGATGATCGGGTGAATTTTCTCCCAGGTGTGGTTGGAAACCAGTCCTATCCGATGCAGCCGTTCCACGTGTTCATATCCACTTCGAGCCGCGATTGCCCGAGCATGCCTTTGTTCATATTCGATCTGCGCTTCACTGTGAGTGATCAAGCCAAGCTTGCGCAGCAAGCCCTCCATCGATATCCCCTGGACGAGAAGCGTGAACAATACAACACTGAACGTCATCAATGTCAGCGTGTTGCGGTACTCCCCCATCGCCGCGGGAAGACTCAATGCTAGCGCAAGTGCAATCGCGCCGCGCAATCCACCCCAGAAGAGTACATGGCGCCACTTCGAGGGAATGCTGCGTCCGAAAGATGTGAGGCCATAGATGCCAATCGCCCTGGCGATAAGAACCGCAACGATGGCCCATAATCCCAGCACCCTGTTTTCCCATAAAGCGCTGACCTCGATTTGTAGGCCGATCATGAGAAAAATTGCCGAATTTACCAGGAAGGTGACATACTCCCAGAAGTTGAAAACGGCGAGTCTCGTAGTGGGAGACATCCCCTTCTCACCGATACTCCCCGCGATTAGCCCCGCTGCCACGACTGCCAACACTCCACTTAGATGAAGCTGCTCGGCGACCAGATAAGCGCCGAAGGCAAGGACAGTTGTCAGAGTTGTTCCGATCAGGTGATCATCAACCATAGCGATCATACGGGATGCCACCCAGCCCAATCCAAGTCCGACGATGATGCCCCCGCCGCTGACGATAATGAAACTTATGATCCCGTCAATGAAGTTGAACTCTCCGACCGATAGCGCTTCAATTGCCAAGCCGAATAACACAATCGCGGTACCATCGTTAAAGAGACTTTCTCCCTCGAGTAAGACCTCCAATCGTTTCGGCGCTCCCAATTTCCTAAAGATGGCAACAACGGAGACGGGATCCGTCGCGGCGATTAATGCACCGAAAACCAGCGCCACCCCTAGTGGCAGCCTAGTTCCAACAGAAATGATTCCGCCAACCACAATTGTTGAGAGGAGTACGCCTACAATTGCCAATAATGCTATTGTGGGTGTATCTCGTTGAAGTTGACGGAGGTCGAGGTGAAAAGCAGCTTCAAACAAAAGCGGAGGCAGGAAGATAAAGAGGATGATATCGGATGTTAGCTCAATTGGTTGACTGGTGCGGAAGGACAGTGCGATGCCGACGAGCACTAATACCACCGTGGAGGGAACACGAAAGCGGCGCACAGCAACGGCTACGAAGGAGACAATCAACAATGCACCCAGGATTAAGTATTCTAATTCGATGAGATCAAGCACGTTATCCATATTAGATTATCCTACCCGTCATCAATGTCGACTATTTTCCGGTTGAATCGCCCCTGTGTAAACATCCAGGATGATACTTCGGTTACGATAACGAAACTCCACCAATCCTCACCATAACACACTACCTGCATTCAATGCAAAGGATGGTTGGTACTGCCACCAATTTGATGAATTATCGTCATCAAACTTGAATAAGAATAGTAGGTTTCCATCTCCCAGGTCAGGTTGCATCCAATATGCAGTCATAACCCCGCCTAAGAGCAGGTTCATGCCTGTTCTGTGCGCCTTGCCGCCGTATGGAATGCAGCCGCGAAGTCCATGCCGGTCGGCTCCTGGAACACGCGCAAGTCGAAGACTGGTACGGAGGCCAGCAGGTGATCGAAGATGTCCGCCTGGATCTCCTCGTATAGCACCCACTCGGTGGTTTTCGTGAACACGTAGATCTCCATCGGCACCCCGGTGGGGCCGGGTGCGAGCTGACGGACGAGGAAGGTCAGCCCCTCCTGGTGAATGTCCTTGTGGTTGTGCAGGTAGGCCTCGATGTATGCCCGGAAGGTGCCCAGGTTCGTCAACTGACGCCCGCCCAGCGGGTTGTCCAGCTCGATACCCTTTTCGCGATTCTCGCGCTCGATCTCCGCCAGGCGACTATCGAGGTAGTCCCGTAGCAGGTCCACTTTCCGGAAGCGCTCGATCATCGCTGCGCTGCAGAAGCGGATGGAGCCCAGGTCGATGTGTATGGCGCGTTTGATGCGCCGCCCGCCGCTCTCCGTCATGCCACGCCAGTTTTTATAGGCCACCTCTGAAATCTTATGGGTGGGGATGATGCTAATAGTCTTGTCCCAGTTTTGCACTTTGATCGTGTGCAGTGTCATGTTGATCACATCGCCGTCCGCGCCGAAGCTGGGGACCTCGATCCAATCTCCCTCCTTGATTAGGTCCTGTGTGCTGATCTGAATGCTTGCGACGAAGGAGAGGATCGTGTCACGAAAGACAAGCAACAGGACCGCCGTGAGCGCGCCGAGGCCTGTCAGGAGCCCCGTGGGCGACTCGCCGGTGAAAAGTGACACGCTCAAGATAATCGCCGCCATTAGGATCAGGATCTTCACGATGTCAAGATAGCTCTGAATGCTAATGCCTTTGAAACTCGAGCCGCTTTCATAAACGATGTTGAGAGCGTCCACAAGGGCGTTGATCGTGACGGCAGACAGCCATAGGATGAGGAACAAGGCACCCTTTTCGATAACAGTCTGGTACACGGGGATGAGAGAGGCAAACATGTAGAGTAAGATCAACGGTGCCAGCCAGGCGATCCGGAATGGACGCAGCTTCTCGACCAGGATGTCGTCAACTTCCGTCTTCGTTCGCCGCGCAAGATAAGTCAACCCACGCGCGAGCACGGTCCGCGCAACAATGAAGGTGAGCAGACTAAATAAGAGGGCTGCTCCGCCCACAGCGTAGGGTTTCGCTTCGATCCAGGCTAGGATGTCCGGAATATCCATCATAAACTCGCTTCCCTAATCACAGCTGCTAATTATCACAGTCTCATCCAGCAGAGGTGATACCAAAAAAAGCTAAGTAGTGATCAGAACTGCATTTTGGTTCGTTGAACTTCACGTTCACGTAGCTATCCCCATAATATGAGCGTGGGGGCGGGTAATTTCGGAGGAACTCGACTCGTGTCGAGCGATCATTCTCTCCTTGATTCGACGCGAGATATTATCACTGCCATATATTTTAAGAGAATGCTTTCAACTCCAGGACGACTTGATCAGAGACCCCCAGCGTGACTTCATCGCGGACTTGTTGAATCGTGATTTGATTCTCAGTCAACTTCTTAGACAGTTAACTCAAGAAGGCATTAAAATCATTGAGATTTCTTCTTTACTCACTCCTGAAAACACCTTCTCCTTACTCGTAGCAGTCCTTCATCCGATACAACTCAAGCTGATGGTTTGTATGCCCAAGCGGCATTCTAACTCATTAACAAACAGGACCTGGTCTTTTCTCAAGAACGAATAATAAAATCGGCGCTCTTACCCATCATGGGTTTGAACGCTGACTTACTTTGCAATTAGAACTCTTCCCGCGAGAAATCTTCTCTTTGCGTAACTTGGTGATCGAAGTATTACGCTTTTCCCATTGGTAATTCTAATGAACGCATCGTTGATAGTCAATGAAGCTCCATCAATATTACGAAGATCCCACTCACAAATGCAACATCGGCTGGTTATATTGTGGATCCAAGGTAATGTTCTAGGCTGCGAAACCTGACGGTGAGGCACTTAATTGAGGATGGATCTTCAAGAATTAATCTTCAATACTAGTATATAATGTTCGGGCTGTCAGCCACCATACACATCAGCGGCCAGAAACGCGGATGCGCCGTGGGAGGATTGGAAGCCATGACCCATTTATTGATCGTGATCCTCAACGACCTCAGGTTGTTGCCTGAATTACTTAGTGCTTGGCAGGCCATAGGCTTACCTGGGCCAACCATACTTGAGGGCGCCGGTGGATACCGGACGGGCTCCTGGTTGACCAAAGTGGGTCTTGGTGCGCTTGGCCGCATCTTCGAGACCGAAGAGCTGCAACGGCGGACGCTCCTGTCCGCCGTAGAAGGCGACGAACTCCTGGCCCAAGCTGTGGCCGAGGCCGAGCGGGTGGTGGGCGGTTTTGACCAACCAGACACCGGGCTGTTGCTGGTATTGCCCGTTGTTGAGGCAAAGGGTCTGGTCAAAGCGCCGGCTGCGCCCCCTCAAGAGTTATCACCCCCTGCAATACGGCCCGGGTGGATGGTCCGAAGGGATACCCCCGTGCAAGAAGTTGACGCCATACTGAACCTGAAACCGATCATCGTCCGCCCGGATACACCATTGGACAAGGTGGCACAAGCCATGCTCGCCTCCCCCAACGTACACGTGGCCTGTGTGGTAAACGAAGCAGGCCGGTTGGTGGGATTGCTTGGCCTGCGAACTTTAGCTGATGATCTTTTCTTTCACATCATGCCGGAGGAATTCCTCGGGGAGGCCACCGATCTGGAGCAAGTGATGGAGTTTGCCAAAAAGAGCGGCGTGCGCACCGCAAAGGACGCCATGAGGGAGCCAGTATGGGTCAAGGTTGGCGAGAGGGTGAAGGATGCCTTCAAGCGCATGCATGACCATCGTATCTCGGGTTTGCCCGTGGTGGATAACACCTATCAGGTTGTGGGTTACATCAACCTGTTGGAGTTGATGGCTGCCTGCGTGGAGGAAGCAGAAGGCGAAGATCATGGGGAGGCGGCTCGATGAATTCTGCTTGGCTGGCCGGAGGCGTTTTCCTGATCACCTATGGCATCATCGTCACCGAGCGGGTGCACCGGACAGTAGCGGCCCTATTGGGCGGTGTGGCCATGATTGTCCTGGGCGTTCTTCCCCAGGAGCAGGCTTTCCACGCCATAGACTGGAATGTCATTTTCCTCTTAGCAGGTATGATGGCCATAGCTAACGTATTGAGTGAAACGGGTCTTTTCCAGTGGATCGCTGTCCAGGCCGTAAAGTTGGGAAAAGGGGATCCCTTTCGCATCCTGATCATCCTCTCACTGGTGACAGCGTTTACTTCGGCCCTGCTGGACAACGTGACCATCGTGGTGCTGATCGCCCCGGTAACCCTGTTTGTAGCCGCAAACCTGCGCATCAGCCCGATACCTTTCCTCATCGCCGAAATCCTGGCCTCAAACATCGGTGGCACAGCGACGCTGATCGGCGATCCGCCCAATATCATTATCGGCAGTGCTGCGGGAATTGACTTCCTTACCTTCGCTGCTAATCTGGGGCCAATCAGCCTGCTTATTCTGGCTGCTTTTATCGCATCGTCTTGGTGGTTATTCAGGAAGGATTTACGAAACTACACAGATGCCCCACGAGACCTGGAAGTCCTTGAGACTGCGGAACTGATCACCGATGGCCCCATGCTCCGCAAAGCGCTGATTGTCATGGGGGCAGTCGGCCTGGGATTTATTTTGCACGGGGCCTTGAATCTGGAGCCGGCAACCATCGCATTGGCTGGGGCTACGGTGTTGATGTTGTGGAGTCGCAGTGACCCTCATCACATCCTGCGTGAGATTGAGTGGACCACGCTAGGTTTCTTCGTCGGCCTGTTCATCACCGTGGAAGCGGTAGTGCATGTGGGTATCATTGAGGTCGTAGCCCAAGCGGCATTGCGGTTGACCGGCGGGGACCTGGCCCTGACCTCCATGCTGCTCCTCTGGATGTCGGCTATCGGTTCAGGGATCGTAGACAACATCCCTTACACAGCGACCATGGTCCCGGTAGTGAAGAGCCTGGGGCAGGCTATGCCCATCGACCCGTTGTGGTGGTCGTTGGCATTGGGAGCCTGCTTGGGAGGTAATTTAACATTGGTGGGCGCCTCGGCCAACGTGGTAGTGGCAAGCATAGCGGAACGCAGCGGCCATCCCATCAGCTTCATGCATTTCTTCCGTTATGGGTTCATCACCACTTTCTTGTCCCTGGTTCTTGCCAGCCTCTACGTATGGCTGCGCTATCTGTGAGCTGTGGCCTCACGCTGAGAATCACGTGCCCTTGAAAGAGGCGAGACAGGAGACACACTGAACCAGAGCAGCCATCTCGAAGGCCTTGTCTATCGTTGTCTGTCAGTAAAGTTGTTCAGACCTTGCACCGGTCCGCCGATAGTCTAATGCTCGTTTCCTTAGCAGTGGCGCTGGTGGTCATCCTGATTCTGCGTTGTGTGATTTGTCGGGTTTTTAGCAGGGCAGGAATTAAGCTGCGATGGCTTAAATAACTTACAGACCACCCTGTTTCCGCTATCGAATAGGGCGAACCGTACATTCCACACAGCCGTAGAATTTTAGTGGGGGGCGAAGATATGATGTGTCTTACCGAAACGGGTGGGTACGAACTGCGATTCAAAGGAGATAAGCAGCTTTTCGAGCGTGCCATCGTAGAGTGCATTCAGTGCCGCAGATCCGATGGAATTTGCGCTTTTTGAACAATGTAGGTTGAATCCTCTATCTGTCTACTCTGAAATACACCGAAAGACGAAGCCGAGCTCCAAAACCCAATAACTCATGAGTGGCAACGCCGACGGTGCCGCGCGTGCTTCGCGAAACGGAGTGGAGTGGGGTAGTGGGGAAATCGGTCAGCGATGAGAACATTGGATATCAATTCTTTCAGCATCCTGCCGCGAGAGCCCGATTAGTATAGGGCAATGGCAGCAGCAAGGCTGAACTTGGTGATTATTGCCGATCCCGGCGTGTTGATCACCGCGATTTGCCAGGATAAGTGGTTCCCCCATCCACGAGCAACGATTCAGGAATTCGTTGAGCCCTCGTAATCTTCGCTCATGTAAGCTTCGCGCAGTTTTACGGGCGCACCGATTTTCCTCCTGAGCTTTAAATTGAGGAATTCCACAAACAAGGAAAACGCCATAGCGAAGTAGATGTATCCCTTGGGGATGTGTTGGTGTAATCCTTCGACGATTAACGTGAAACCAATGAGCAAAAGGAAGGACAGCGCCAGCATTTTAATGGTCGGATGGCGTTCCACGAAAGAGCTAAGCGGACCTGAAGAGAAAATCATAACCCCGGCAGCGATCATCACTGCGGCTGCCATGATCTCAATGCGGTCTACCATTCCGACCGCGGTGATGACGGAGTCCAACGAGAAGACCATGTCCAGTAGGAACACCTGCACTAAGAAGCTGGAAAAGGTTGGCTTAACGCGGGTTGATGCGTGCCCTTCTTCCCCCTCAAGTTTATCGTGAATCTCATGCGTGGCTTTGCCAATCAGGAAAAGACCGCCAACGATGAGGATGATGTCTCGCCCCGATACATCGAAATTCAACACGCTAAACAGCGGCTCCGTGAGCCGAATAATCCATGAAAGCGAGAGAAGGAGGAGTAAGCGTGAAACAACTGCGATGCTCAGGCCGATGACGCGTGCTCTTTGTTGTATTGTAGTCGGTAATTTCCCCGCTAAGATGGAGATGAAGATGACATTGTCGACGCCGAGCACGAGCTCTAAGGCGACAAGTGTGATGAAGGCGACCCATAGCTGAGGTTCAAGCATCCAGTCCATTAATTATCTAATCTCCTAATCAAGGGTTGTCCAAACCTGATAATTGTTTTGATTTCACATGCGGAGGAAATCCTCGGAATTCAATTTATTTTCACAATACCGATTGTCGCTTTAGGTTGTCGAACTACACCTGGAGATGACTCCTGATGAAGGTGTGTCCTCCACACTTGCCAGTATGAGGATCCATCGCCCAGCCAGGATTTCAGACGATTATAGGTTGCGTCCTTTTCGAACTGCTCAGAGGTTGATAATCGAATTCTCTTCAAACGAGTCGCCTTCTTTCCTCTCTGCTTCTGGCTCGGCAAGGGCGACATCTGGCCATGGCGGCAATTTCTGGATCTTCCGATATGTGTATTTCCCGATGATGGAGATCGATGCGAGCAGAGGGACGATAATGATGGCCCCCAGGATTCCCTGGACTACTATAGCAACCATTATGGCGATGAATACGATGCCCTCGTGCATATGAACACTGCGGCTAAAAACCCTGGGACGCAGCCAGATGCCCTTGATATTGATCAATCCCATGTAAACAGCGGCCACTAACAGGGCGAACCAGATGTTGGATATTTGCAGGTAAGTTGAGCCTTCAAATAACGCGACGATAATTGCGAACCCGGCGGCGATGGCAGGCCCTAGATCCGGGATGATTGTGAGTATCCCGGCAATTATTCCCAATACTAAAGCGCCTGGAACCCCGATGATGATCCAGGCTAACGAAAATACCACACCGACAATCAACATCAATAGAAGGTTCCCCAGAAGATAACCCCGCCATACTTGCTTGATTTCCGAATAGAGTCGACGAGCGTCTGGCAAATATTGGTCCGGAACAAGTTTCGATAACCTCTTACGTAAATGAACCCAGTCTCGAAGTAGATAATATGTGGTAACGAGGATTATGAGTATCCAAAGCAAATTCCTTGTTGCGGCTTCCAAAAAGTGAAATATATTTTCACTGAACGCTACAATACTTGTTGAAAACATCTCAGTGAAGTCTGGTATTAACTGATCCAGGTGTAGCTCCTGATTAAAAATGATGACTGGTTGGGAAACTATTTCTTGTGCTTGAGTAATGATGTTTTGAAAATCGGCGGTTAATATCTGGACTTCGGAAAGCAGTCTCGGTAATATGAGTGCAGGCAAGATCCCAACCACGATAAGCCCTAAGAAGAACACGATCGTTGCCATCGCCGGGCGAGATAGTCGGGTTCGGTCCGCGAGGAAGTCAACAACTGGGTTCAGTACATAGGCTATAAGCGCCGCGATCACTAAAGGTTTAATCATGTCGCTGAAAAACCAGGTGAGTATCGCGAAAGACACTGCCAGCGCAGAGAGAATCCAGTACCTGAATGGTTGGCTCCAGTTTTCAGTCATGTGCAAAACCCCAATTATTCTTAGTCAGGATAGTTAATCTCCCCCATTATATCCTCGCCGGCTGCAATTTTCGAACAATCCATGCGCTTGACTTACTCTCTATCCTTCGTAGGACAGAAACATGGCCAGTTGCCTGTTTACGCTGGAATGGAGCGTTGGAATGTATGCTTGCTCAGGAGGAAAATTTAGTACTTGAAGTCAACGCGGCTGGTTTAAACATCCGTTCATCCCAACCGGAGGGTCACCGCATCGCGCACCGCGCAGATTTCCAGGCATTCCAGGCAGCGGATGCACTCGGCGCTGCGGATATTTTCAGGGATCCCGGGAATATCAACCGGGCATTCCGCTTCACAGCGGCTGCAATCCGTGCAGTGATCACGATCGATAACCACTCGCAGAGGGGAGATTTTGTTGAACACGACCAGCAATGCGCCCAGTGGGCAGAGATATTTACACCAGAAACGTTTCACAAGCATCGATGTAACGATAAAGGTGAAAAGGACGCTTGCCAGCAGGGGGGTTGTCAGTTGAAAGCTAAAAATAGCCAGCGCCGGGCAGATATCGTGCAAAGGTGGATATACGCTTATCGTGCTGGCAATTAGAATTACGGCTAAAACCAGATATTTTAGGTAGCGGAGCCATTTGTCGGCTTGGGGTGGGAACTGTGTAGGAAAGCGCGCACTGCTGCTTTTGCCGCGGATATGTCTTTTCTCGCCGCTCAAGCGGCGTGCCCACCCGGTGAACATATCCTGCAAGGTTCCGACAGGACACATCCACCCGCAAAAGGCGCGCCCAGCGATTAAAGAGACACCCAGAACGGCAAGCAGGACGGAGAAATTGAGCAGGTTTGTTGTTTTGAGGGTTTGCCCAGTAGTGATGTAGGCCCAGAGGGTTTCCACCCCGCCAAAGGGACAGAAAGCATCGAAAGCTCCACCCCTGGATGATTCGCCGGGGAGCATATGGCGGAGACCAATCAAGAACGTCCCCGCTACAAAAAAACCTTGCATCAAACTTCGGATTTTGGAGAGTTGATGTTGATTCCCTGAGCGTGTTGTCGTCATCGAATGAGAATCCTTGCGCCTCAATGCGCAGGAGCAAACCCAAGTATTATCCCAATCACCATGAAGATAACCAATGTGGAAAGAATGATTACAGGAAATAAAAAATTATCGATTTTCATCAGGGATGGTCCACCTGGTGCCTGGGCAATGGATTTGTTGTAATCCCTTCTTGGTTATCAAGGGGGACATTGTGAATATTATCGCGAATGGCGCCTGGGGTCTTTAACCTAAGGCAACATCATGCCAACATGATTCAAGCGCGTCAGTATTGAGGAGGGCATTCTCTGGCAAAGTTATTTATCTTTGCGATTGTGGTTATTGAAAAAACCTTGTTATGAAAACAAGGAATTTGGTAATAAGAGGGGGAAAAACGACCGATCCCCAAATGCTAGGCGCCCCCGGTGCGATTCGAACGCACAACCAACTGATTCGAAGTTTCAAAAAGCTCCGTCCACCCAGTATATAGAGTGCTATGGTGTCTACCCACCCCCATATATAGGGGTAAAATTGTCCAAGCAGTCCACTGTTTCTATAGTGTGGTGAGCATTCTGCACCGGAACTGCACCGGAAGTGCAACAGAATTAAGTCGTATTCACATCAAACCGAAATTAGGAAAGGCGACTCGAAATCCTCTGTCCAATTGGGAACTCTAACGTCGTAGTTTCAACACCCATGCCACCTGGCGGATCGGATAAGTAGCCAGCACAGGGTGGTTGTTGACTTCATGATGGCATTAAACACTCGGTTAAATCAGAGGGGAGTGCAGATAAGTATTAACGGCGGTTTATCGGCGCTTTAATGGCGGAAATGATATAATTTGCGTATGACTTATAAGTTTGAATTGACACCCTCCATTGTGCGTTATCTACAGACAATTGAACGTGTGCGAGAAACGGTGCGCCTGACCATGCTGCCACCCGCTGTGGCGGAGGTGCTGCGTTTTCAGGCCAATATTCGATCCACGCATTATTCGACAGTGATCGAGGGGAACCGTTTGACCCTAAAAGAGACCGAAATGGTGGTGCGGCAAGGAAGACAGTTCCCTGGCCGTGAGCGGGACGTGCATGAGGTTGAATGCTATTATCAGGCATTACAGCAAATGGAGAAGTGGGTAGAAGGCGGACAAAAAATTACCGAAGAGCGCATCCGAAAGTTACATGCAATTCTTTACTCAGGCCGGAGAGCCAGGCCAACACCCTATCGGGATGGACAAAATATAATCCGTGAAAGCGGCGGGCAGATCGTTTACATGACGCCAGAAGCAGCGGATGTGCCCGGCCTTATGAAAGAATTAGTGACTTGGGTCCACAAAACCATTAAGGATATGCCGATCCCCGTGGTAGCAGGGGTGGCCCATTATCAATTTGAGACCATTCACCCTTTCTTTGATGGCAATGGACGTACAGGGCGAATGCTCACAACCTGGATTTTGTACCAGCCGGTTATGATCTGGGCAGGTTCTATGCTTTGGAAGAATTCTACGCCCAAGATTTGCAGAGCTATTACGATGCACTCGTTACGCACCCAAACCACAACTACTATTTTGGCCGCAATGAAGCCGATATTACCTCCTGGTTGGATTATTATTTAAAAGGCATGGCAGTAGTCTTTGAACGGGTGTCCGAGCAGATCAGAAGTGAGATTATAGAAGAAGGTATTGATCGGGAAGCTCTGGCACTATTACGTTCTCTCGATCATCGTGCCCGGCGAGTATTGGGGTTATTTAGCACCCAAGAACTTATTCGATCCTCAGATGCTGCCAACTTATTGGGGATTTCTGTCCGCCAGACAAGGGATTTGCTCACCGGCTGGGTAGCGGATGGCTGGCTGGAAGTTGCTGACCCATCTAAACGGGGCAGAAAGTATCGGTTGGTGGAGGAATATCGGGTTTTATTGAAGGAATAAGTTAGATAATGAAGGGTGGGGGGGTTCCTCCACCCGCTATACCAGGATGGTATAGCGCGGAGAGTCATCACAATTACCACCACCGCAAACAGGGAGACAACAAGCGATATCGCTACACCGACACCCGTCTCTCGCAGGTACAAAGCACTCGATCTTTTTAGAAAATCCCCTGCTGATCCAGGATGATCATGAGTGGAATGAAGATCACAATCATGCTCGCCGCCAGCACAAACAGCGACGTGATCAGCGTAACCCGGATAGACGCTCTGTGACCTTCCTCGATTATTGCCCTGCGCAGCATCTCTCTCATCGATGCTGCTCGCTGTCGGAAGGGTTCCACGATCTCCTGCCCTTTGACAATGCTTGTCTGCACGAGCTGCAGGAACTCATCGAATTCGGGTGTTATCGGGAGTTCATCCCTCACCATGCTGTTGACTTCGCTTATTGGTCTCCCGGTTCCAGCCTGGGCTGCGATCAGGCTGCATGCACGCCCGAACATCCCCAGCGATGATGACTGCCCAAGCGCCTCGAGCAGATCAGATCCGGACTGTAGAAAGAGCGAGATCTTCTCAAGGCCGAATCCCATTTCGCGCTTCAGCACATCACGGCGTTTCTTTATAGCGTTATCGAGGGCTCGATCTGGAAAGAGGAAACCGAGTACCGTAAACAAGGTGCCCGCTGCCGCTACGAAAAGAAAACGGACAGGAATGCCGATGGCGATCATGGCGCCGACCGCGAGGACGATACCCAGGAAGGCAAAAACCAGGCTGGCAACGATCCGGCGTGCGTGAAACTCGGCAACTGATGGATAAAACCATCCGGATCTGCGCAGCCGCTCTTCCAGGTCTCCACCCTCTGGCTTGATGCGTTTACTGATGTCGACCATGAAAGCGCGGGAGATATTCCCCTCCGCCATGCCTCCGAGCCTGGGACCCGCGGACTCATCCATGATCCGCCGTGTTGCGGCAGTGAGCGGAATGGAGAAGGAGGCAAAGATCAAGAATATCCCGATCCCGCTTAGAAGAGCCAGCGCTGCCGCTTGTATGTATGCTGCATCCATGTCCGTCTCCTAACTCGCTTCAACTTCCATCACACGGCGCACGCGCCGCATCGTTCGCTGTCCAAGCAGGAAACCTGCGACGGCGATCGTGTACGCCACAATCTGCACGATCTGTCCTGTGAGGCTTGCGTATATACGATCCATCGCAGGTGAGGTCAAGCGCAGGAGCAAAACGAACCCCGCCGGTGCAATGGCGACGATGAAGAGCTGCCATCGAGCCCGCGTCAATTCGCTGTTCATGCGGCGGCCTTCCATGGCAATCGCCCGGATCGTCCCGCTCAGCGGTGCCAGCACTTCCTGCAGGGAAATGGTCGCCCCCCGCAGCGACCACACCTCGAGGGTATCCGCCATCATCGCCAGCGAATAACTCCCCCTGCGCTTCACGACATCACCGAAGGCGGTCTTGACGCTGGCGGTCTGGGTGAGCTGGCTGGCGATGTAATTGAAATCTTCTTTTACAATCTCTGGGGCGGTCTCTGCGGCGTGATTCATAGCTCCCTGCAGGGTTGATGTCAGGGTAGCCCCGGCGGAGAGGCGATCGCACATGTCGGCCAGCGCTTCTTCGTATTCGAGCCTTTTCTCGTCCCTGCGCCATTGGAGCCAATAGACATAGAGAACCACCGATCCCACGGTCGTAAAAGCGGCGACGATCAATCCTCCACTCACCAGATAACCACCTGCCAGGCCAACCAAACCAAGAAGGATGCCGGTCCGGACAAACCCCGCCGGCGTAACGTCCAGATCTGCCTGAGCCAGGGTAACATCCAATCCGCGTTTGCTCACCGAGCGGAAGAAATTATCTTCCATCGGCTCAACATCGAGGGTCTCGTCTGCCGTCCTGCGCAATTCGCTGATCCTTCTTAGATTTTGCCCCGCCCGCGACCAGCGCAGGGAAATAATGGCCACGAAAATGCCTGCGCCGGCGATCAATGCGCCAAGAATATGTAGTGACAATCCCATACCTGCTTCCTCCTCAGGCCTCTCAAGCCGGTGAGTACACGTTCTTTGCGATCCCGGCCTGTTCGAGCATCTTCGTATGGTCCGACTCATGCAGGGGGCCGGTCAACTTGCCCCGAGCCGATTCTCGCTGGAAGATGGCCTTCATTTCCGGCTCGTAAGCGGTTCCCTTCTGGACCACGTTTCCTGTCAGTTCAGCGATGGTGCGCACGAAGCGTGTGTTGCCAACCATCTCGAGCGATACGGCAACATTTAGAGTCGAAGCCACTAAATTTGCGGCCCGATAGGTATCCAGGTGCCGTCCGCGCTCGCTTTGGGCCAGCATCAAGAACATGCGGCTGAACAGCTCTTCAACACCATACGCGTGGATGCTTGTCAGGCCGTTCTTGTGGCCGGTGTTCAACGCGTTCAAGAGGTCGAATACCTCCGGTCCACGCGCCTCACCCAGCGTCAGGGCGTCCGGCCTCTGCCGCAGCGCCAGCTTCACCAGGTCTTCCTGCTCGATGGCTTTCAACCCCTCAATCGTCGAAGGTCTTGTTCTCAGATAAAGCACGTTGCTGGGTGCTTCTTCTCCGGGATACAGGTCGATCTCGGGCGTGTCCTCGATGATCAGGATGCGCTGGCCCTTGGGTATCTTGCGCCCCAGGGCCATCAAGAGAGTCGTCTTGCCTGATCCCGTCGGTCCCACCGCTACGATATTCAAACCCGCGAGCACAGCCCCATGAAGGTAGGCTGCTGCCTGGGGCGATAGCAGCCCTTCCATAGTGCCTTCCATAAGGCTTTTATAATCGCTCACGGTTCCATCCGTTGGGGTTTCCTGCGCGCTCTCGTAGGGGTTCACCATATCTTCCAGGTTGATGTTTTTCGCCCGGGGGATGCGGATGACCGCCGTGGGGTGGGGGGATGCGACCGGATAGGTGACCACGCTGATGCGCTCCATACCCCGCAGCACGGCATCGGCGATCGGGGTCACCATATTGGCCTTGCGGTTGGAGTGCGCCAACCCCCGGTTCAGAATTTCCAGCAGTCTGTCCGCTGATGGGAAGGAGACATTCTCCTGCTCCCAGCGGCCGTGTCGATAGACCATGACCTCATTCGGCCCGTTAACCGCGATATCCTCGATGGTCTCATCTTTAAGCAGTGTATCGATGGCGCCCATGCCCAGGAGATCTGCCAGAGCCATATCGATGAATTGCTCCTCGGGGATCATCAGGCGCGGCAAGGTCTTGGTGAGCGCGTCCTGGTTGTAATCACGATACTGCTGGGCGGCGACGCGAGCCGCCGCCTCCGTCACCTGGGGTCCGGCGTTCGCCAGTTTGTCCGCTGTAAACTCTTTGGACAGCTGTTTTCGGATCCGATCGAGGACAGCCTGATACGGATCAGCGCCGCTTTCATTCCTTACGACCCCTGCCGCTTTGGCGGCATGGGAATCTTCAAAGTCCATAGCTCATCCCTTTCAGCCTCTCCTGAACAGCCCCTTCTTCCCAGCTCGTTTCAACCGCTCGGACCAGGCCGCGGCGATGGGCGGATAAAACTGCCCGGACAGGGAAGCGAAGCCATGCAGCGTCTGTTCAGTTTCCTTGGGATTGCCTTTCTTATTTGCAAAGCGAGCCACGAAGGACTGGCCTTCATTCCCGGCCAGAGTCACGTTACCCGTCGGGTCATTGGGGATGATCCCCATCGCCGATACTTTGGCGAATTTGGAGGCTTCTTTCAGCGAAACGCCGAGGCCGTCCTGCCACTTGTTGATGACCAGCCCAAAGCGGTTGATGTTCATTCCCATGCGGCTGATGATGCTGCGGTGCACGCTTTCTTTGACATCTGCCACACTCGTCAGGTCTGGTTCGCACAGGACGATGATGAAATCGACGCTGCGGATCACGCCCTGGTGGACGCCCACGTTGATGGAACTCCCCAGATCGATTATCACGAAGTCGTATTGTCGTTTGAGGGTTGCGATCAACCAGTTCATGAACTCGATACCGGCATCTCCCACGACAGCTTCATTAAGCGACTGCTCCATATTGAGCACGCCAGGGAGGATCTTCAAGTTGGGCGTGCCGGGCATCGGGATCAGGTAAGCCTTGAGCTTGTTGACGGCATCGGATTCGAGCGAAGGATGACCCTTGTGGGTGTGGTAGGTCGAGGCGGCGTTCAAGAGTCCGTAGGGTGCGTCGATGTTCAGGCGCGTCTTCACGTGCCCGCCGTTCATATTGGCGTCGATCAGGACCACATCGCGACCGCCGATTGCCGCCAGCATTGCCGCCAATTCGCAGGCGACAACCGTTTTACCCACGCCCCCTTTTGGCGACCAGGATGCGATTGCCTTCTTCTCCCAGGCGGCGCCACCGGCAGCGGCTGTCGCCGCTTTAATCGCCTCAGGTGCAGCTGCGCCCCAGGCGCCTTTGCCCCAGCCTCTCGCTGCTTCCTCATACTTTCCTGGAAGCTCTTCATCCATGCGTGCATACGTCTGCTGGCTGAGGGGCAGGGGGTAGGCTGCATCCAGACCGACTCCCAGCATCTCTTCCATCTCGTTCGACCCGGCCTGGGCCAAGCCAATTACAACGAAGGGTGCGACTGCCTTCTGCCTCAGATCCACGATCTGCGGCAGGCTGAACCCTTCCACTTTGGCGTCAAGGATCACGACCTGTGGTGACAGCTGCTGCAATATTGTGGTGGCGTTCGCCAGGTCGAAAATAGGCAGGAAGGTCGCCAGCACAACTTTTCTACCGCTGGCCATGTGCATGACGCTCATCATCTGGGTGGAAATTTCCGGCCGGGCGAAGAGCAACGCGGTTAAATTTTCGCTTTCATGCTCAGTCATTCGTGGGACCTCATTTCTAGCAGCTCAGATTCCAATAAGATCTAGGGTGCATCTGCTTCTTCTGTCAGGGCTTCGCGGTCTGCGATGAACAGATCCAGCAGGTCTTGCAGGGAAGCGCCAAGCGTGGGGGCCTCGCTGCTCTCCGCTACGAGCGGGGAGAGCAGGGCAATCTGCAGGTTTCCGCCGTTCATCGCCATGGTCACGAATTCAAAGGCTTCACGCGGGATGACGACGTCCAGACCGGTGATGTCGCCCTCGATGATCGACGCCGTGCCATCCGAACTTACGGACGCCAGCGAAGTATCGCGGCGTACGGCGATAACCTGCGCACCCTGGACCAATAATTTGGTAATCGGCTCGCGCAGCACCGGACCTTCGGGTGTTGGCTCTGGTGTCGGTGTCTCTTTTGCACTGATGGGAGCAGCGCCCTCGGGCGGTTCGACCATGTATCCAGCCTCCGCCAGCACGGCTGCCAGCGCCTCGTTAGGGATCCCGGTCAGGGTAGACCCGGGCAGCGCCGTCAGCGTTGTGCCCTCTTCTTCCTCTTTTAGCACCAGGCTGTCATTCACATCCGTCACGGACACGGCCAGATCGATCCGGTCGCCGGGCTGAATACCTTCCGGCACATTCGTATCGTCCCCGGGGATGGTGATGACGACCAGGTCAGGATCGTCCAATCCCAGACGGGTGACCCGTGCTGCGGCCGGGTTGTCCGGACTCACCACCGAGCCCAGCGTGAGCGGCTGGTACTTGTAGACATCTTGAATCAGGATGGCCCCTGCCGCTCTCATGGCCTGCAGATCTTGCGGTTGCGCTACACCCTCGAGCATCATTCGAGCGCTGCTGTTGGTGAACTTCACCGGGATCTGCACAAAGGCATCCTCCGGAAGATCGCTCAGCCTGGTGCCGGCGGGGATGTTGTCTCTAGCGGCCACGATGAAGTCGGTTGGAGGTGATAGGTACAGGTTGCCCACAAAGACAAGCCCTGCTCCAATTATTGCGATGATCACCCCGATGATGAGAAGCGTCCTGTTTACGGTCATCGTTCTATCCTCCCTGCGTGGTTAAGCCCTTCTGTAAGATTGTTTTTCATGTTTAACACCAGCAGTTCGATGGTCTCTCGTTGGAGGGGGGTGAGAGAGGCAAGGTCATACCCCATCAGGATCTCCCAACCCCGGGCAATGCCCTCCACGGCCTCGCCAATACCGTCCATCTGGCTCAGATCACGCGCCCTCGAGGCGGCGATCGCCGTTGAGCATTCGTCTGCTCGCTGGATCATTTCTCCTAACGAGACAACCCAATCCGGTGCGGGTTCAAAGGCGTTCAGGTGATCGCGAATGCTGGCGTGCACCCCCATTACCCTCCACCCCCAAAGAAGACGGTCCTCAAGAAATTCGCAGCCTTCTCTTCTCTGGTTTTCTCAATCAATTTGCATGCCTTCCGTTCGATCCGCAGGCTCTGGGCAAGCAATCGATTGATCTTTCCATCTTCAGCAACCTTCGAAGCGATCGCCATCGCATTTCGGCTGGTCCCTCCCCGGGCCACATACACGCACGCCAGTTGGAGCGCCTCCGGACCTGCCCCTTGAGCGCTTGCTTTCCTGGCCAGGCTTTTGGCGCTGCGAAGGGGTATACCGGTCAATTCAGCCACGGCTCGCAGCTGGTCTTCATCCTCCAACGACGTCCTGGGCGCATATCCCTCCATTGGCGTTGCGCGACTTGTGCCGATCGTGTCGACCGCGGTTGCGGGACTGATGCCCTGATCGAGAAGCTCCTTTATGTACTGGACTTCCCGTTTTGTAGCCCCGTCCAGCTGCCCGGCCAGTTCCACCTGCTCCTTCTCGGACAGCTTTGCGAAGGTGGCCTGCAGTTCAATAACAGCCCTTGGAGCCATCCCGGAAGCAAACAACCCGCGCAGGGCGGGTGTGGAGGTTTCGTAGGCAGTCAGCAGATTTGAAACCGTTCCCTGGCTGACGCCGGCGTCTTCGGCGAGTTTGATTTGGGTGATTCCGGGGTTACTTTCTTTCCATCGAATGAGACCAACAGCCCGTTCGTACGCGGTCAAGCTTCGCCCCCCGGTGTTCTCCGCCAGCGTCAATAAATGTATGTTGTCGCTGCTCTTTGCAACAATCGCCGGGATGGTATTTCGCCCGGCTTTCTGCGCCGCAGCCCAGCGTCGATGCCCGAAGACAACATCGTATACTCGCTCTTCTCCGGAGTCGCCAACTCTACAGATCATGATCGGCTCAAGTACACCGTATTTTTTGATGCTGTTAAGCAGTTCCGCGTCTTCCTCGTAGACATCTGGATCAAAGGTGGTTACCCGCGACTGCATCGGGCTTTCGCCCACTATTTTCGACAAAGGGACCTGCAGGATCGAGCGCTCCAGGCGGGCTCCTTTATCCACAGTCTTTACATTGTTGCTGGCTTTGACCAGGTCACTCAGTTCCAGCCCCCCAAGTTCCTGAACCGTGCTCCTGTCAATATTACTCCCCCTAATGGATGTGCTCATGCCGCCACCATCCCTTCAACCAGCACAGTTTCATCCTCGACTTCTTCAACCACCAATGCGTGTTCCCCGAACAATTTGACATAGATCGCATCCAGCATTTCCGGGCAGCCTTTGGGAAGTTTCCCCCAGCGCCATTTCCCGGAAGGGATGCTATGGCTGAACGGCATTGCCGGGAGAACATCGATCCCACGCCCTTTGACCAGGTCGGTCTCCATGAGTGATTCCCGCCATGCATCGACCCTGGCTTTCTGCCACTTTGCCCTTCCTATCAGAGTCGGGATCAGACCGCCCATCTCCTTCTCAGCGTACAGGACCGCCTGCAAGGTATTGAGCGTGGGAACTCCGGACTGATGCGACATGGTGATGGGGACAAAAACCATATCCGCTGCCTGGATCCCCATCTCGCAGAAGGTCACATCCGGGCTGGTATCAACGATGATGGTTTCATTCTCCCCAATAGGGGCATCCTCTAAAGCCAGCGATAGCAGCTCTCTTGGTGTCTCTGGTCCTCTCAATCGCGCCAGGGATGCATCGGATGAGATTACCCGGATCAGTTCGTTGTATGGAGAAACTCTGAGAGCTTGAGAAAACAACTCTGTCGAGGGGATGTTATCTTGTTCGCTTTGGAGAATTTCGTAGATGCCAGGGCCTGCGTCTTGCTTTGCATACCTGGCCCCGAGGAGGAGTATGGTTGCCCCCCGCTGTGGATCCAGATCGATGACGGTTACCGGCGTTCCGCGCTCTTCTGCGATGAACTTCGCAATCATCGTTGAGAGAGTCGATTTACCAACGCCACCTTTCATACTTGCGACTGTGATTACCATCGAACGTCCCCTTTACCAATCCCCCCACGCACGTTCGTTAGGACGGTTCCCGTCTGGTTGTGCCGGGGCCTTACACTTCAATTTACCGATTCAGGATTTCTCGGCTGCTTGTTTTGACTCTAGCATAATCGGAGTGGTTTAGACCGGACGTGGGCGTCCCTTGGGGTTATTATTTCCGGAAATACTTAACGAGAAGGGGGTAGGGAGGGGGCTGCAGTAATATGCTGCCCTCGATTTGGTGTGTGCGTTGGGGTTAGCGTTTCTGTGAGAGTGAGAGCGCGTACCGTATGGTCTCCGAATATGACGGTCATTAAGGAGAGCCTCCGCAGTATGGTGCGATCCGGTTTGGATATTCCGGAAATAATCGCTCTATTATCCAGGCTATTTTATTTCCTGGTTTTGGACATGAATGAGATTCCACATAACGTGAGTTGTCTCAAAAGGATAACTGCCATACTCCGGCTGGGGGTTAGAAAATTCTTCAGAACCCCGAATGGTCTCAAAATCTCCTCCTGTAGGAGTTGTCTCCAGGATCTCCTGTAGCGTGATGGGGGGAGACCCATAGAATCCATGGGCCAGATAGCTGGAATAATTATGAACAGGGATACTATTTTCGTACTCAACTACACAGTCGTCATCCTCTTCATGTTCTGCGTGGTGGAATTGTAGGATTTCCGCATAACAGTTATAGTTCAAATCTGAGATGCTGAATGTCGTCCCATCATAGAAACCGCTGAAGGTGATATCAAAGCCATACTCGAGGTCGTAGGAACCTTGCGAGGAGTCGTCTGCTGGTTTTATATCCTCTGCGGGTTGGCTAGCAGAATCCCCCAAGCCTTCTAAGGTTTCTGCCATCTCCACGATTTCTTCTGGAGTTAAGCTTTGCGGGTCCTTCATCGCTTCCTTATATTTTTCGATTAACTCAGGATCTACTTGATTCTCAAGATCTACTTGATTCTCAGAATCTTCTTGTCCTGAATTTACTTCCATCTGTTCAGACGGGAATCCATAATAAACGATGATGTTGTTTTTATAACAACGGTCTTCGTCGCTTGTCCTGCCATACATAATCGGAGGAAACAATAATTTAACTTTAGAGCGGCCAGTGATGGCATGTGTTTCGGGATGTGTATGTATCCGAATATCATGGGTTTCCGACCAAGAATTATTTCCGGTGAGACCAGTATGATCCTCCACACCGTAATCTGCACCTACCGGGAAATGCATAATCTTGATCGTACCCATCCACAAATCGCATTCTTGAGACCATTCCGCCGATTTCCGATGAAATGCTTCCTCAATCGACTCTTCTCCACCCTCGGTCAACGGCTCCTGTGCTACGCCAAGCAGCATTGCTTCTCGCCAAGCATTCAATGCCTCCGGCATATCTATGCATTTGCCTTCAGCAAGTGCATCCTGAGCGACTTTTCTGCTGAGCTCTTTTATCCCGTCAGTTACAACTGATGGGTCGTAAGAAAAAGAATCATAATCCACACCTAACAATTCGCTAGTTTTCCAAACCTGTAATAGCGCCGACTTTCCTTTTTCATTCTTGCAGAGATCTGCATAAGCTAACGCTACGTCGGTATAGTCATTCATGAGGTCAGCTGTGGTATCGACAGCAAGATTTGCGTCCTGCTCCAAGAGATCGCCAATGATAACAAGGTAGTCCATCAATTGTTGATCCATGGCGTCCGCCACCGGACCATCGCACCCTCCTCCTGTTTGGGCAAGTTGCCTTGGTAAAAATTGCGGTCTAAGAGACATTAAGCCCGAGAAACCTCCACCTCCGGTCTGTAGATTTGCTAGATCTGGCATCCAGAGATAATCCTGTTCAGTGAAGAGGCCGATCAAAGGGGACACTTGATCCAACTCGCAGAGAATGTGGGTCTCATCACGACGAGTGCAGGATTTAGTCAATACCTGCCAATGACCCTGTTCAGGATCAAAGGAAGCCATTGTAATTGGATCCGAAAGCTGCCCATCATCCCGCATTATGACTTCAAGGGTTTTCCCGGATTTGAGTGGTGCGTTTTCTCCCTGTACGTTGAGGGATTGCAGCGCAAATGCGCGCTGCAGGTTAAGTTTCTGGCTAGTGCTCAAGGGCGCGAAGAGCGGGCCAATGTGGATTGGATTTACTTCTACCACACCAGCCAGTATAGGTAGTGCAGTAAAAGTCCCCTGAGGAAACAAGACTGAAATTTCAGGATCTCTCAAATCTCCCGTTCCAACAGATTGGTTAATATCTGTGTCAATCCAAATAACAGCTGAAAAAGGAGTCAGACGGGTATGAAAAACATAAGCATCAGTAAAGGTCTCTTTTGCTTGGGCAAAACCCACCGAATATCCGGCAGCTTCCACAACTGCCCATTCTTCAGCATAGGTTTTAGTAGTGCTCATCAAAAGCCCATTCAGATCACTGAATTCTTCACCGGTGATGGTGGCGTTAGAAATTGGATTCCCTTTGGGGTCCTGGATAAATCCCATGCTCGCGGGAGCCTGTAAGTCCTGTTTTAGGGTATCCTCGGCTTGCTGTTCTTCCCCGGAATTATTCGGAGTACCACAAGCCGTAATTGAGAAAATTAAGACCAGAGGAATGAGAAACAATTTTGATGGGGTTGTGCTTCTACCGAATGCCATGGCAGACTCCTCTAGATGGTGTTTGAGATTGACAAAGAAAGAAATGGAGTGTTTTGAAGGTATGGTTTCCATAAGTGGAGCATTCTTTTATTTGAAAGAAACTATGGGATATATTTCACAATGTTAAATAATTTTACCACGTAGATTCAACTCACAAGTGATAGCATGAAAGCGTTCCTCCTTCTCTGCTAGACTGGGAATAACCACAAACTCAGTCGAAAAAAGGAGGAACAAGATGTATTCATTTTACCTTGGAATCGATCTTCATCGGAAAAAAACATACGCAGTGTTGATTGACAAAGCAGGTGAAGTCATCGATGAGCGCCAAATCCTGAACAACGAAACAATCCCATACCTAGAAGAACATGTTCCCAAAGACACATTTGCTGTTCTCGAAGCCACTCGTAACTGGCCATTCATGTATGAGCTGCTGGCAAAGCATGTGGTGCGCGTCGAATTAGCAAACACCAAAGAGCTCAAGGCGATCTCCATTGCCGCGGAAACAGCTGCCCCGGCGGGCGGTACCAGGGAAACAGATCGCATCGACGCCAAAGTACTGGCACAGCTGGCACGTCTGAACTACCTACCATGTGCCTATGCAGCGCCAAAGGAGATCAGAGACCTGCGGCTGTACGTGCAGCACAGGGAGTTTCTAATACGACAGCGTACGCAATGCAAGAACCGCATCCACGCTGTGCTGGTTAGGTACAACCTGATATCACCAACCGCCGACTTGTTCGGCGTCGCTGGGCGAGAGTGGTTGGCTCAGTTGATATACGGAGGGCGGCTGCGCCCTGCAGCCACGCGAGTGATCACTGAGCACCTGGCACTGATCGATCAGATTAATGAGCACATTGAAGCCATAGAGCAGAGCCTGGAACTCGCGCCGGAGCAAAAGGCTGCGGTTAGACTGCTCACCGGGGAGCCTGACAAGTTGCATGGTTCTATGAAGCCGAACAAGTGATGAGGACCCCGGTCTCGACCGCAGATTATCATGGTGACTGGATTTGCCTTGAGCAAATCCCTGCCCTGTCGATGACATGGTAATGAGCACGATTAGATGCATTGGATCGAGTATTCCTCCTCGAATCCGATAAAGGCGTCGAGATAATCATTCATCCGTTGTTGCACTTGATAGTTGAATCCAGGCATGCGTCTGTGCGCCCCATCGCACCCTTATTATTTAGTGCTGATATTTCATGCGACTGGCAGTACCTCATCCATTGACAAAAAACAATCTATATCGGATAATATGCATAATATACCAATTATCCGATACGGAAGGTATTGTTGCCGTGAAGACTGACCTACTAAAACATCTCGAAAAGGTACCCTATTTCACGATTACAGGTTTCAAACAAGTGCTCAATGCGGATGAATCCGATACTCAGCGAGTTCGTGAGCTGTTATCGCGTTGGGCGAAAATGGGACATGTAATCCGTCTTAAAAAGGGTGTCTATATGACGCGGCGATTTTATGAACTCCATCAGAATCATGCCTTATTTACGCCGGCGGTGAGCGCCATCATTTCGCCACAAAGCTATGTTTCTTTGGAATCCATTCTCCAGCGGGCAGGAGTGATAACGGAAGTTACGTACCCCCTTACCGCTGTTACGCCAAAGAATACGAGGAAGATAGAAAACTCTTTAGGCACGTTCGTATATAGGCATATTAAACTGCCGCTCTACACAGGCTTTCATCAAGAAACTTTCTATGGAGTGATTATCAATCAGGCATCAGTTGCTAAAGCTCTTTTTGATTTTTTCTATCTTCGACCTCTACCTCGAAGTTTACGCACGCATAATTTGAACGTGGCTGAAGATTTGAGATTGAATCTTGGTGAGCTAGTCTCAGATGTAAGGGATGAATTTGCGAGTTACATTAATTTGTGTAATTCTCCTAAAATGGCATTTATTCACGAGAATCTCCAGAGAACAATATGGCAACTTTAATACAAATTCTCCAAAACACCCTGACAACAACAGATCCTCTGCTGGCAAATGAGACCAAACGCATCCATTTAAAGGAAGCCTTGCAGGCTCTCGTGCTGGACTATATTTATAATCATCGTCTTTACCGCGGATTGAATTTTTATGGTGGTACGTGTTTACACGTGATCTATGGTTTGAATCGCCTATCAGAAGATATCGATCTGGATAACACCCAGGGTATTGAAACAGGTGACTTTGGAGAGGACCTGTTGGGTCATTTCCACAAGGTTCTGGGTTATCAGGATGTTTTAATGAAACAGCAGGAGAGCCAGAAAGGGATAATAAGGGTGACACTCAAGTTTCCCGTTCTGTACGAACTGGGATTATCTCCTCATGGAGAAGAAGCGTTGCATTTGAAAGTGGAGATCAGCCAGCACCGCCAGATTGCTATCATCAAACGAACTCCGGTGATCCACCTTGGGCGGAGCTATGTACCCTCTCATTTTTCATTGGAGACGATGATGGCTGGGAAGATGCTGGCTTGTCTGGAGCGCAGTTTTCAGGTAGGGACAACGGCGATCGTTGTAAAAGGGCGCGATTTCTATGATTTATTGTGGTTCATGCAGCAACGCATCCAGCCGCTGGATCAGAAATTGGAAAGCGATGGGGCGGAACCATATAGCGTACAATCTGCAATGCTTGCCTTACAAGAGAAGGTGGGAAAGATCAAACCAAGGGATTTGGAGATCGATTTGCTGCCATTATTTGATCAACGCACATTTATAGAAGCATGGATATCATCTTTTCATGCCAACTTTGAGGAGTTTTTGCAGTATTACCTTTAGCTCACATTTCAATTCAAATGACAAAGCCTTCTGTATTGAGCCGCGGCGCTCAAACCCTGGGTGCAATGTGCATGGCATGGATTACGCACTTGAGTTATTTTTCGAAAAAATTAGGCTGAAAGTGGGTGGGGAGGGGGGCTACTTTGGGGCGATTAGTATTCAGCGACTCAGGGCTGAAAGTCACACTCTTGAGAATATGAGTTACCTATGTCCCGGCATGGTTCACCTTGTAAATCAAGGTGCATCTTGAGTGTCGGTTGATAACCCTAAAAGAATATCAAAGATTGCATAATAGGCAGGCTTGGGCTGCCACGAATCATCGCACATTGTTGGATCGCCTTCTGTGGAATAATGCTGGTACCCTGACATAGTTTCGATCCAAGAGGTGCTATCGCCAATTCCCCAATAGCTGAGACTCTTACAAACGTTGGATTCAAGGCAAGCTTCAAGCATATCGCCATAGATTTTCGCTTGTATGGCATATCTTTCTTCTTCAGTTCCATATACGTTTTTCATGTTCACGTCAAACTCAGTTACGTAGACTGGCACATCATAACTTCTCATTGTAGCAATAATACCCTCCTTGTTGGGTGGATTAGACCCGTCAAGGTGCATCTGTAAACCGACGCCATCAATCAACTCTTTTGTTTTGAGTCTTTGCACGATTTCTCTTGTCAGACCTGTTGTAATAATTGAATCCAGGGTTGTTTTGCGGCAGGGATATTTCCGGAAATAATTACTCTATGGTTCGTGCACCTGCGTTCCCCCCTTGCCCCCCTTTTTATTCTTGTGGTGATATATCAGATCCATTTTACAGGATTAACTAATGCCAAATTGCAGCAGAGTCAAGCAACGATCGTTAATCAACAATATGGAATAGGAAAAACTGAATTATTGACAGAAGTAGACAAGAGATCGATGTATTGAAGTGTTGAATATTGAATTCGACTGAATATGAATACCAATATGCTGCCCATAAACAGAAGAACAAGAAAAAAGGTTCAAACAACAGGTGAGGGTAAATAAAAGATAAAGTAAGAGTGAATCATATAAGTCGGCATATTCAGGTAATGCCCTTCAAGCATCCCCTTTAAAGGAAGAGAGAGTGATGAGCCTGGAGCGAACTGGAAATAACCGAACAGAGTTACTTTTCACCGAAAGAATATTATTCATCGGACATTCAATTTTGGCGTTGCTGTGATCCTCTGGGACCGGCAGGGGCTTATGTCTTCTTTGATCGTCAGGATTTAGAGTCTCTGGTTGTTGTCTATGCAGCCTTCAGATCACGATTGTCAATTTGACACAATGTCTTTTTGAGTTACATTGATTAAGCTTTATCTCTATTGAAAACCTAAACTGTTGAAAAAACTAATGCCCACAAGGCCAGCTTCGCTTTTTAAGCCTGTGGGCGGTTTTGCTTTTTAATCTCATATCTCCTGGAGGCCAACATGCACACGAAATCTTTAGCCAGTTCTAGTCCCGCCGACTTCACATCATCCTACAGAAAGGAGGTAATTCGTATGACTGGTTTTCGAATGTCAGGTATTTGTAAATCTCGTTGTCGCATACAAGCTGAATTTTGGAATTTGTTCTCCAGTTTTCAAATACTCCCCCGATAGTCATCCCGTTGCTCGCTGGATCATAGCACCGCGGCTTCAGGAATATTCTGGTTTGAAATCAACCCCATCATAAATTTCATATGACCACCTTGTCGGTGATGGTGTGTATCAGCCTCGTTCGCTTTGGAATCATTAGGCGGATGGGGCTGATAATCGATAAATATGTTCCTGGAGGCGTCAACCCTGGCTTCACCACTGCTCCTGTTGCTCATGATCCTGGTTTTCCTTCTCAATCTTGTTTGGCCCATATGGGTCCACACGCCCTGGTAGGCTATGGATAACTACCAAACCACATCTTAAGATTAATTTCCAATTAAAAAAACCAACAACCGAATATCGATCGCATCAACCGGGCCACGCACCCGGCTTTTTGCGCGTCGGCCAATAGCAGGAGGAATCCCATGTTCGTATACCTGATCTTTGCTGTTGTATTGACCGCTTTCCTTTCAGCGGTTGCAGGTCCCTCGCTCATAGCCATCTATCGATGGTGGTTTGGTGGGGGAAAGTTGTTGAACGACCGTCTGGGCGATGGAAGAACGCTGCCCTTCTGTGAGCGCCGCTAATCCTCGCGGCGCATTTGATGGCCAAAGGAGAAATTATAATGTCCACCCGAAATGAAAATCAAAATGTCCAGGATGCTTCCCTCTCCGATCTTGAACTTGTTAGCCACCAACTATCCGAACGAATCCTCTCATCTGTATCAACTGGAAGCCACTCAATCAGAGAAACCTACATCCACCGATATTCCATTTCAAAAGCCGAGTTCGCAGCCGCCTGCGAGATGGCTGAAAAATTCGGATTGGGGGTTCACTAACAACCTCGCAAGATATGAGCCCAAATGAGCAATATGGTTCCAAGTGTCATTTCGTGAACAAGATCCCGCCTAATATAATTTTGGGTGGAGAATCATGGAAGCAGATTAAAAGATACCTTTGCCAATATCACGGCCATGGCACCCCTCTTTCGCGTGGGGAGTTTCAGATGCAAAGTGATCCCCCCAATACCCCCCAATACCGCTAGTGACAACCTGGGGGTTGTGTGATAAACTCCAAGGAGGAAATTGATGATATCCGAGTTCAACCTTTTCGGTTCTCTTCCACTGAGGGTACACGATACAACGATGGTAGAGATTGAAGGATGGTACGCTTTCAATGGACACCGCCGCCGACTTGTTGATAGATCGAATTAGGCATTGGAGAACCTCAAGGCCGCTGGTTTGCGACAGGTACGGATCGATGGGAGCTTTTTCACCAGCGAGGCAGATCCCCGGACGATGTCGATGGTTGCTGGGACCCGATAGGCGTCGACCCAGATCAGCTCATCCGGCTTCTACTTGAGTTCGATGGGGCGGGGCCTCGATGAAGAAAAAGTATGGTGTTGATTTCTTCCCGAACATCATTGAGGGAGCAAGCGACGAGATCTTCTACAAGCTCTTTCAGTACGACGGCGACATGACTTAAAGAGGAATCCTCCTGCTGAATCTCGGGAAGTGAAAGATGATAAATATCAAAAATGACTTCCAGTTGGCGGCATCGAGGAAATGGCTCGCGCAATTCGAGAAAGCTCTCGAGGATGCCAAACAGGATTCCAGAAGCCTCCACCCCCGCATCCGCCAGGATCAGGTTGAAGGCATCCGCTCGCAGATCAATGATCTGAAGCGCGAAATTGGTGAATACGAGTCCCTCAGGAACACCCAGCCCGGGGAGGTAATCGTTGAATCACTCGAAGATCTGCCTGTTGCATTGATCCGTGTACGCATCGCCCGGCACTTCACTCAGGAGCATCTGGCAGAGAAGCTCGGGGTCAGGCCCCAGCAGGTGCAGAAATGGGAGGCCGGAGCCTACCAGCGCGCCAGCTATGCCAGTATCCTGAAGGTTGCAAGGGCCCTTGGCATTGAAATGGAAGGTACCACCCTATGAAAAGAGGAATCTCGACCAGCCGGAAAGCTGAGTCACCAGAAAGGAAGGCCCGCTGGTTTCAATCCCTGTCTTTGTCGGAGAGGATGGAGCTCTTGAGCTCTTACGCTGACCTTATCCTCGAGAACAGGCCGCCCATTAAGGAGGAGCGAAATGCTCAACCGGCTGCAAGGAGTATTCTCGTCCTTAGAAAACAATGAAGTTCGCTATGTGGTTATTGGGGGAATCGCCGCGGTCCTTTACGGGGTCCCACGGGTTACGCTTGATCTCGATATTCTGATCGAGGCTACAGCGGAGAACGCAGCTCGACTCCTAAAGTCCTTTGAAGAGGCCGGTCTTGGCACGGTATCGCTCACGACGGCAAAGGATCTTCTGGAGCATGAGATCGTCGTCTTTGAGGATTGGGTCCGCATTGACGTTCAGACGCGAACGCCCGGTATTCAGTTCGATCAAGCCTGGATGAATCGTGAGGTGATGGAGTATCAAGGCCAGAAGTTCTATGTCGCTTCCCGTAAGGATCTCATCGCATCCAAGCGAGCCTCCGGCCGTGATGTCGATCTGGAGGACGTGCGCCTGTTGGAGCTTGATGACGACCAGGCCAACGCGTAGTCAGCTCTCACACTAAGAAGTACATCTCAGCTTCTTTTGTTTTTTCCCCAAGCCGTCTCGATAACCGGGACGATGGCAGCACAGGAAAACCGCATGCCGGATTTATCGTCCGGAAGGTGACACCCCTCTTACTTATGATGGCCAGCACCCTGTCGTGCTGGCCTTTCTTGCATTGGAGGAAACAATGACCTAGATGAGGGCACTCAACCCCCCGCCTTTTAGGCAATGGGAGTGTCAGCAATCTGAAGCATTAAGGGAGGTGGGTTTCTAATTCGATAATAAGTGAAGGTACAGTCCGCGCCCTGGTTT
Source organism: Anaerolineales bacterium (assembly GCA_034430795.1). GTDB lineage: Bacteria > Chloroflexota > Anaerolineae > Anaerolineales > E44-bin32 > E44-bin32. The sequence goes on from DAOUDJ010000029.1 coordinate 30,060, forward strand.
ATCCAGGGCAATTTATTTTCAGGAGGGTGAACATGAAAGGAATCGAAGTCAAAAACAAAGTACTTGTACTGATGAAGGATTTGGATAATGTAAGAGGAGCCCAACCCGAACGCCTGTTGGCGCATGAGCGTGTGGCGGTTCTCCATGCAGCACCTCCAGAAGTAAAAGCGATAGATGTTGATTCGTTCCTTGAGCAGGTCCGCCAGCTGGGGCAGGAGATCAAATCACAATTGGTGGCCATGGACGAAGAAATCGATCTCGTCCTCACGGCGCTGCTCTCGGGCGACACTGTGTTCTTCCTGAGTTTGCCCGGTGCGGCCAAGTCGACTCTCGCTCGACTCCTGGCCAGGGGGGTGGGGGGCAAATTCTTCCGCCGCAATCTGACCCCGGACACCAGCCAGAACGACTTGTTCGGTCCGCTCGATCCAGCCAAGGTGCAGCAGGGGGTCTGGGCTCGCAAACTTTCCGGTGCCGCCACAGCCTCGATTGTTTGTGTCGACGAAGTGTTCAAAGGATCAGGACCCGTTCAGCAGATGCTGCTTGATGCATTCGAGGAGCATGCGCTGGCTGAACCGGACGTTATTCACCCCCTACCCATGCTTTTAGGTCTTACAGCCAGCAACGAGCTTACCAACGATCGGATCGAAAACGCATTCTGGGATCGGCTGATCATCCGCAAGGTGGTTAACTATCCCACTCGAGAGGAGGACTGGGAGGCGTTACTCACCAGCACCCATGGGACAGTCCCCATCCAAACACAGCTCGATCCTGAGGAGATCATGCTGGTGCAGGGACTCGTCGAGTTGAAGGCCGGCGAGATCACGGCTGAGGTGCGTAAGCGAATGGTGCGCATCAAGATGCAGCTTGAAGCCAAAGGGGTGCTGGTTTCGCCCAGGCACTTCATCGCATGGTCGCGCGTTTCAGCAGCCCGAGCGCTTCTCCTTGGAGAAGCGGATGTCAGCCCCAGGGCTATCGCTGTAGGCGAGCATCTTCTGTGGGTATCCAAGGATGACATCCCAACGGTGCGGGATGTGGTCCGCAGCCTGAGCGATCCACAGCGGGGAATCTTGAGAGCCGTCGCAGCCGACCTTGAAGACATCCGGGCAAACATCAAAGGCCCTGCTAAACTCTCCGATTTTGTCCACTGGCAGAAGACAATCGCCAAACACGAAGCGGCTTTGAAGAAAGTCGATGATCCCGAGCATCAGGCTGTAAAAGATCACTTGTCCAAGCGAATCCGAGAGACGTCGTCGCTGCTTGTCACCCGGTCGGCTGAGGTCATGGAGGAATCGGCCGCGCAACAGCTGGCATAGGGGGATGACCATGGACTATACGACCGTACTTGATGCCGAAGTCTATCTGTTCGACCCGCCTGAAACGATCTGGGATCGTGTGCTGCGTCTAGACCACGGCACCTGGTTTGAGCACAAGGACATGGAGGTACTTCAAAAGGCGGCGGAACGGACGGATGCCGTAAGTCGTGATATTCCACGCGAGGCCTGGATGGGTTTGTACGCTTCTGCTAATCCGCTCACAACGGCTCCGCCTCAGGGGATGTCTGTCCTTCATTCCCTCTTCAAACGTGCAGAGGAACTTCCCGAATGGAAACGTCTGCGAGTGACGGTGGGGATGGATCCTATCGCCGCGGCTTTTGGCGCCGCGCACTTCGTCACCGAGCTGATGGATCGACTCCCGCCGGAAGTGAAGGAAGTGATGGAATCCGCTCAGCAGGACCGGGACAGAGTCCAGGATCTTGAGGATCATCTCCAGATCGCTCAGTCATTGGCTTCTGGGGGAGGGCAGGGGGATCAACAGTCAGAGGATGCTGAGGGATCAGGGCCATCCATGACTCAGGAACGACTGGAAGAGATGATTCAGCAGATTGAATCAGATCTTGTAGATGCGGGAAAACAAGCCGCCAGTTCTGAACAGGAGGTGCTCAAGGCGCTAGATGGAGCGCAAGCACGCATGAACCAAGCCCTCGCCCAGGCCATGAATCAATCTGCGGATGACATCACTAACTTGCAGAAAGCAGCAGGGGAGTTTGGTGTCGGTTGGGGCCTAGGGGCTGACCGAGGCGCCACTCGTGAACAGGTGAGTGGTCTACACGAGCTGTCCGAGTACCTGCGCAAGTCTCCTTCGCTCAAGTTAATCCTCGAATCGCTGGGGTGGGCGAAGGCGCTGGTGACTCGAGAGCGAAGAAAGAGCACACGCGGCCGGCAGAGCTTCACTCACTACAAAGTCCAGGATCTGGATCTGGAGACGCTCTCTCCTGATGAATTGGTTTCAATGATCGCTTTCGATCCATCGTCGCCGATCTATCTGGATTTCCTTTGCCGTGCTCTCGATGGCGATCTGCTCCACGCCCAGTTCGAGGGCGAGGATTATGCTGGAAGAGGGCCAATCGTCTTCCTCAGGGATGAGTCGGGCTCCATGCGCGGTGCACGCCGAGCAACAGCCTGCGCTCTGCAGCTGGCGCTCATGATGGAGGCACGTAAAGAAGATCGCCGCTTTGTCTCCATCCCCTTCTCCGACATTGGGCAGTTCGATGTATATGACCCCGGACTGAAGCCTGACCCAAAGGGCTTGATCGATCACCTCGAGCTCGCTTATGGCAAGGGCACGGAACCGTATGGTCCACTGACTGCTGCCATCGATCTTATCCGTGATGATCCGTCAATGAAGACCGGCGATATCCTGTGCATCACGGATGGACAGTTTGGTCGACCTCCAGAAGAGTTCCTCCAGCTGCTCGAGGAAGCCCGTGAAGAGCCCGGACTGAAGCTCGTGACCGTAGTGATAAACGGTCGTCCAGGTCAAGCCGAGTTCGCTGATAAGGTCGTCATGATCAGCGACATAGTGCGAGAGCGAGAACGACTTGCTGAAGCAATCTCCCCACTTCTCTGAGGGAATCCTATGCAATTGATAATAGCACCACCAGGCGCTGGAAAGACACGTCGCCTGGTTTCAGAAATTAAGGAGAGACTCGAGGGTGGAGTCTCTCCTTACATGATCATCGCCACTACCTTCACGAGAGAGGCTGCAAAGGAGATCTCCGAACGCCTCGGCAACGAGGTGCCCATCCGTACTTTGCATGGTTTGGGACACTGGCTGATCCGACTCGCACGTCAGACTCGTGGTGACAGATTGCCGCGCATTATTTCAGAGGATAAGTCTTTGTCCATCATGGAGCGCGCCATCAAGGAGCTCGATGCGAAGTACATCGAGCCATTACAGGCGCTGGACGATATGGCCAGGGTGCGGGAGCGGGGAGGTCGTGATGAAGCACTGCATCCCGTGGTTCACGAGATCATCAACCGCTATAAAACGATCCTCAAGGCTGACAACCTGCTCGATTTCACGGGGATTCTGGATGAAGCACGGCGAGAGCTGGAAAATCCGGATCTGCGGGAGTTCCTGCGCGGGCAGCGTGTATTTGTAGATGAGAGTCAGGACGTCAATCCACACACGGAGTGGCCCATCCTGGATGTCCTGCGCGAGGGGGCGAGTGAGTTCGTCATGTTTGCCAGTCCATCCCAGCAGATCTACGGTTTCCGGGGTGCGAGTTGGGAGAAGCTGTGCAACCAGTTCCCCGATGATCTTGATGTAGAAAGTATGCGCGAGAACTACCGCAGCACACCAGAAATCGTCCGAGCCGCCGCTCGGCTCGCGGGTCCTGATGCAGACAACATGCTTCCGACACGAGAATCTATCGAATCGCCGGTGTCCGCTGTCGATGCTCTCAACCCCGAGGTCGAGGCCGATTATGTGGGTCGTCAGGTTTCACAGTGGCTTGAGCAGGGTGTAAAGCTTGAAGAGGTGGCGGTTCTGACACGGGTTCACACGATGCTTAACACCGTCCAGATGTCCCTCAGGGCGCGGGATATCCCCTTCCAGATCGTGGGCGGACGCCGAAGCATCTTCCAGCGCGAGGAGACGGAAGCCATGCTTGGCTACCTGCGCCTCGCCCTGGATCCGATGGATGACAGTGTGCTGGAAAGGATTATTGACTTCCCGCCACGTGGGATTGGAGTCCGTACCCGTCATATCTTACGCGGGGATGACCGCATGACCTGGGATCATCTCTTCAAAGCCGTTGCAGATCCTGAGCGAATTCGCCCTCAAGCCATCCGGCGCATCATGCAGATCTTTGATCTCCGTGAGCAGTACGACGAGATCGTTCAGGCTAAGCTTCCGCTGCGTCAAACCATCAGTCGCTTGCTTGAGTTGAGCGAGATCCCAACTTATCTCAACGGGGAGGGTGATTTCCATGCCACTCGGTCCGTCAATGACCTGATTGAAGCCAGCATGGAATTCGATGCACTCAAGGACTACGTTGACTATCTGCAGTTCGAGGTGAGCCGCCCCCGAGAGGCCGAAGGAATCCAGCTATCCACGCTTCACGCCGCAAAAGGCCGCGAGTGGGATGCCGTGATTATTCCCGGCTTTCAGGAAGGTCTGATCCCGCTGGATGGTGCGGATCTCGACGAGGAGCGGAATCTTGCCTTTGTTGGCATGTCACGGCCGCGATACCATCTCACGCTAACCCTCAACCGTTCCAAGCCGCCCAGCCAGTTCCTTGCACGACTACCGGTGCAGGTGTCGAATTGGCCTTCATATTAAGCGATAGATAGGATGCTAGCTGAATTTAACAGACTTTCGGTGCGATTACGCTCAGCCTGCAAGGCATCCATTTGAGCAATAAGCTTGCTGATTTTATCTGGCCTCTTGTTATGGTATACAACACAACATAGTTAGTAGTCGAGATGTAAATATGCTGTTATCTCTAATCTAAGTTATCGGGGAGTGGTGATACACTGCGTTTGCGAAGGAGGCGCCGATAAATGGAGTACATTATTCTCGCTTTTATAGTTCAACAAGAAGGAGCATATTGGGTATCAGAATGCCAAGAACTGGGCACATCCAGTTTTGGTTCCGACGAGGATGAAGCCCTTGATAATCTTTTCGATGCAACAGAGGTCTATCTAAACACTCTAGAAGAAATAGGAGAAGCACATCAAGTGTTAGATGAAAAAGGTGTGCAAGTATTTTCCTATAAGCCTGCGAATCTGGAGGTGCGAAGAGCCAGGTTTCCAGCGGGCAGCAGAGTTCGACCTACAGTATTGTCTTTGTAGAGTGCCCCTGGAGCGTAATTTATGGATGAAAAACCTGATCTGATCTTCACCCTGCAGAAAGCTGGGGTGGCGCTACCTCCGAATACCGAGCGTCCGTTCTTTGTGCTTTGTCCGTTTCATAAGGACCAGCGCAACCCCAATATGCGCGTCGATCCAGGGCAGGGAGTGTTTCACTGTTTCGCCTGTGGGGTAGGGGGCGATGCTATTTCCTTTATCGGCTTGCAGCTTTTTGGACCCAGCTTCAACCATCGCGATTCAGAGATGTTTAAAAAAGTTCTCGAAGCGCTCGATGGCTATGACGTGCCCAAGGTCGAGTATCGGCCGCCACCACGTCCAAAAGAACTCAACCAGGACATCGTCCAGGTCCTCACCCTGTCCGCGCGTGTATACCATCTTGCGTTGATGGGTAAGGCCGGAAACAGGGCGCGCAAGATCCTCAAGGATCGCAAGATCGATATCGAGGACATGCGCCGCTATCGTCTGGGCTACGCATCGCCCGGTGCGCTGGTGGGTGCACTGGCAGGGTACCCGCCATCGCTTCGAAAAGCGGCTGAAGAAGCAGGTCTCTTCATCATGGGTAAGGACGGCAAACCCAGGGAGCTGCTGGCGCGGAGGATCATCTTCCCCGATGTGATGCGCAATGGATCCGTCCAGCACATGATTGGGCGATCGACAGACCCCAATTCCAAAGCCGCCTATAAGTACTTTGCGCTGAGCGGTCTTCCTCGAACCATCTGGGGTCTGGGGCGGGCATCAAAGACAAAACCGGTAATCCTCACAGAAAGCACACCCGACGCTGTGAGTCTTCTGCAGATGGGTTTCCAGGGCGCGGCTGTTGGCGGGACAGGGATTGCTTCGTATCTAGTTTCTAAACTCTCCAGGTTCGATGTCGTCATCCTGCCTCAGAACGATGAACGGGGCAGGGAGGCGGTCGAGCGCTGGGCCGAGCTTTTATCCAGATCCCGTGTCCTCTGGAAGTACCCGTATACAGAAGGCGAGAAAGACTTGAACGACCAGGTCAGGCGCCACGGGTTATCGGCAACACGTAAAACCCTGGTTACAGCTCTGACCGAGGTCGGAATTACCTACCAGCCCGAATAAGCCAGCTCTACTAACT
>DAOUDJ010000030.1:0-5600 GCA_034430795.1 Anaerolineales bacterium
GTCCGGCCCTCCAACACGGTGTTCGCCAAAAGCAGCGGCGTGGGCGATGATCAGGGTTGGCTGGAAGGCGTGGAGCATTGGCTGTACCTGATCGATGTCAACCTCGATCGGGCGACCATCGAGCAAATCGTGAAATCCAACTACGACATGGTGGTGCTGGATTACATCCCCTCCGAAGCGGAAAATCGAAATTACCCTATGGCGGAAGTCGTTGCCGGATTCCACGATGCTGAGCATCCAAAGCTCGTGCTGGCGTACATCGACATCGGCGAGGCCGAGAGCTACAGGAGTTACTGGCAGACCAATTGGGAGGTCGGCGATCCTGAATGGATCGTTGGAGAGGATCCCGACGGTTGGGCGGAGAACTATCCCGTCGCGTACTGGCGGGATGAGTGGAGGGGGATCTGGCTGGGTGAAGGCGGTCTGCTGCAGGGGATCCTTGAAGACGGTTTCGATGGCGTTTACCTGGACTGGGTGGAGGCCTACTCCGATGAGAACGTAATCGAGAGGGCTGAAATCGACGGAGTCGATCCGGTTCGGGAGATGATCCGTTGGGTGCTGGATATCAGTGAATATGTGGGTAGCCGATGTGGCGAGTGTGTAGTCATCGCCCAGAACGCGGCCGAGCTTGCGGAGAACGACGCGTATCTGGCGGCCATCGACGCAATTGCTCAGGAGCAGACCTGGTTCGACGGCGGCGCCGACAACGAGCCGCCCGGCGACTGCTCGCTGCCGCGCACGCGGGCAGAGGTCGACACGGATGAATATCGCCGCTCGTTGTCGCCTGAATGCCGACGTCAGTTCGATCGTTACCCCGAGAGCACGCTGCACGTCAGCAGCGAAGAATACCTGGAAGATCTGCTGCTGGCGCAGAGCAAAGGCGTCGTGATCTTCACCGTGGACTACGCCCTGGATCCAGAAAACATTGCGTGGCTGTTTCAGAAGGCGCGTGGTCTAGGTTTTATTCCGTTTGTCAGTAGTCGTGGACTGGACCGCTTTGTTGAGCCTGTACCTTAAGAAGATCCGGCTGTTTTATGTTTGTAAAGGGATGGCATATAAAAATCAAAGCGTCTTTTGTTCATGTTCTATTGATATTGACCGCGATATTGGTGAGCGTCACTGGGCCCTGGCTTGCTCCACATTTGGTTGATTTTCCGACGCGCGTCCAAGGAATTGATGAACCAGAAAGGCTAGAAGGTGCTGGATATCCTGCTTGCTGAGAAGGCGGGCGTCTAATGGTTCAAATCCAATGAGGGCGATTGTTGGATTCGCTGTACGCTACCTTGATGATTTCGATGGTATTATTTGGTTCTGAAAAAATGAAGAGGCGGTCCTTCTCAGCGTAGGATCGCTGCTGTGAATAATGGCAGTGAGGGAATCATGAAACATTCAAAGATATTGCTTGTGCTCGGTATTTTTATTGCTGCATCCTTCCTGGCAAGCTGCAATGGTCAAGCGGTTCCACCAGAGACGAGCGGTGGTGATCAGCAGGTCCAGGAGGGTCAGGCGCCTGACGAGGTTACGGATGAGAAGGGGGCCGACGCCGTAGAGGATGCAGCCGCATCCCCGAGCGCTGGTGAGATGCCCGAGGGGCAGGAAGCGGAGCAGCCACCCCCGCAGGCTACTCCCCGGGGTGAACTTGAAGCAATAGACCCCAGCACGGTGGCGCTGGCGTCGGGCGAGCCTGTGCTCCTTGAGTTCTTCGCGTTCTGGTGACCGACCTGCCAGGCGCTGGCGCCCGTCGTGCACGGGCTTGAAGCAAAGTATGCCGGACAGATTAATTTCGTATACCTCGACATCGACGATCCCAATACGGAACCTTTCAAACGAGAGCTGGGATACCGGTACCAACCCCATATCTTCCTGCTCGACGGAACAGGCGCGATCATCGGTCAGTGGGTAGGGATGGTCGGGGAGGCCGAGCTAGATGCCGCTTTACAGGCGGCGATACCTTAATACTGAAGATCACCGAAGGGGGTAGACCCACGGTATATAGCTCAATCGCACGCAAGGAAACACCGCCTGTGCCAGTAATGAGCGCAGGCGGTGTAATCTTTCTTCGATTTGTTTCATCCAGAAGTGTGTGGTTCAGGGTTGCTAACTGTGGCTACTCCTTGCCCAAGACGCGCCGGGCGATGACCATTCGTTGCACTTCACTTGTGCCCTCGCCGATCGTCATGAGCCGTGCGTCGCGGTAGATGCGCTCGACGGGGTATTCGCTGCTGTAGCCATAACTTCCCAGGATCTGTATGGCGTTGCGAGCGACATCCTCGGCCATCTCCGTTGCGAAGAGCTTTCCAACAGCGGCTTCGCGATTATAGAATTCGCCTTTCTCCTTCAACCACGCCGCCTTGTATATGAGCAAACGACTGGCTTCAATTTGCACTTCAGCATCGGCGATCATCCATTGGATCGCCTGGCGTTCAGCGATGGGCTTTCCGAAGGATTCACGTTCCTTAGCGTAGCGGATTGCCTCCTCATGAGCGGCCCGTGCCAGGCCAACAGAGAGCGCGCCGATACCGATTCGCCCACCGTCTAAGGTGTTCAAGGTTTGATATAACCCCTCGCCCACTTTGCCAAGAAGATGATCTTCTGGAACGCGGACATTCTCGTAGGTCAGGGCATGTGTGGGGGATGCCCGCACGCCCATCTTCTTCTCAGGAGGGTGGATATGCAAACCAGATATGTCGGCGGGGACTACAATCAGGCTCAATGAGCCAGAACCACCTTCTGGATCGGTTCGGCAGAGTGTGATAATGAGAGAAGCCGAGCTCGCATTGGTTATCCAGGCCTTGTTCCCATTGATAACCCACTCCCCATTGTCCAGTTCGGCACGCGTCTGAATCCCACCCACCAAATCGGAGCCCGCGCCAGGCTCGGTCAGCGCTAAGGCGCCGAGACCGGGATCGCCCTTGGCTAGACCAGGGAGCCAGCGCTGCTTCTGTTCTTTGATGCCGTAATTTGCAATCGGCGCACAGCCCAAGCTGTTATGCGCGGCGACTGAAAGCGCTGTGCCGCCATCGGCCCACCCGAACTCCTCGATGGCGATTGCCCCACTGATCGCGTCGACACCCGCGCCACCATATGCCTCTGGAACGTTCATACCCAGCAGCCCAAGGGCGGCCATTTTCTCGAAAGCTTGTTGATGGATTTCGGCGCGTTCGTCATATTCCGCCGCCTTCGGTTTGACAATTTCGGCACAGAATTCGTGGACTGCACTACGCCACATTCGTTGTTCATCTGTCAGTTCGAAATTCATCGTCTCCTCGCTGGTAATAGATGGATTGGGTTCGCCTGAACATAACGGCGGATGCGGTTCAGTGAAGCCTCATTGCGAATGATGTGTTCATAATAATTACGTTGCCAGACAGGTGTACCACGCGTGTCGTTGGCTATATTGATGGCTTTGGCAGTGTTCATCTTGTAGAAACCAATAACCATGGGTAACGTCATCCGTCGTCGGGCGATCGGTGAATTCTTCTCTTGTTGTCGGGGCAATTCATGAATTGCCCCGACTGCGTGTATCGCCCCTACAGCGTCTGGAATCACGATGATCCCATGCATATGATCCGGCATAACGGTAAACTCATCGATTTGAATTTCCGGGAATCGTTCATCCAGCTGTTCCCATTTTCTTGTTGCGATTCCCCCGCAATTATTTAATAGCATTCTGCCCTGGTCAACTCTCCCAAATATGGGCAATCGATTCCGGGTACAAATCGCAACAAAATATGCACCTGGTTGTGAATAGTCATAGCCTCGTAATCGTAAAGAATGACGGCGTTTGGATCCCCTGACCATGGTTGTTCCCCCGGTATGGGCAATTCCTTGAATTGCCATTACTCTCGTCCAGTCCGATTTTACTCGTTCCCCGTAATCCGCGGGTAGAAATATTGCAGCAGGTTCTGGGCAGGTTTTCCGTATATGGATGCGGATTTATCATAGAGCCGGGCAGTTGGGTTAAAACCGCGGACGTAAAAACCGGTGATTTCGTCTCGTGAGTAGGCGCCAAGAAGAACGGCGTTAATTGCCTCTACCTGTGCGATCAGATCTACTTCCAAATCCGGATCGACCTCGCTGCCTGACGCGAAGCTCCCCGGATCACGGCAGCTCCCATCTGGCGCAGGAGGGCAAGAATTCGCACTTCCTTCTAGCGAGAGATATTCCACACTTAACGTGACAGGCTTTCCTTGCAGGTCGGGTTGGACTAGAAGCCAATCGAAGGTCTGGTCCACGGTTGTTTTCAGAACATTGAATTCTGTAGATCCTCCTCGGGAGAGCGGGATCCGCCAATATATGCTGATCTCGTCCACATGCTCCACAAATTGGGGTAGATCGAGTGTATCGGCTTGTAGCTCAACTTCTACAGATAATCGACCGGAGAAGCGTTCGCGAACTTCCAGGATCAGCGCCTCCCATCTCTCGCTGGCGTCCTTGGGCACTCCTGAGGAGGAACCGCCATGAAGTTGGCCGGAAGGGAGGCTGGGCGCGATGGCATGAGTGTTGATGATTAGCTTCTCAACCCCCATCTCGCCCGCGTACTGTGCGAATGTGAGCAGAAAAGACCGATACTCTTCGAACCACAGGTTCCACCAGATATCATCTCTAAGCGCACTATCCCACCACGTTTCCATGTTACCGGATTCAATCGAGACCGTTGGGCGGAGATTCACCCGCATATTAAGGTCTTTGGCGTTTTGGACCCACTCCTCAAGCTCGTCCTTAAACGCCGCTCGGCCGGGATCAAAAGAGATCAGCGGGAACGGGTTCTGTTGTGTGATCATCCAGCGCGGGGTAAGCGTTATAGCGTTGACGCCGAGCGAATGGAGATCCTGGATGCTAATTGGCACGGACGTCTTCCAGGTTGGGGTATATCCCGGTAGGAAGTCAACGCCGGCTTCAAACCTCTGTCGTGGCAGGATCGCTTGACTCATGATGGAGGGGCGGGCGGGTTCAATCTTCAGCCACTTCCAGGCAACAACTTGATCATGGATTTCATCGCTGCCTTGCTCGAAATCGAGCGCGCGCCCTGTAGAAATGGGTCCGGCTGTGTCTTCGTCATCGGCGCTGCTGCACTGAAGATTGCGACAATAGCGGTATTCCACATCACCGGCGAATTTCAAAGGTCCGTGCAGCTCAAATGCCCATTCATGAGGTGCGACCTGCCACATGGGTAGGGGTTCGAACCAGGAGCCAGGTTTGAACTGCAGACTAACCCCTTCCCCGGGCGGAGTGTTTTCAGGGGCTTCGACGTGGAATCGCACACTTGAATCCCCACTCGAGCTCCAGTTCATCACAGTGTCACGCAGCGTTGTCTCATGTTCAGGGATGATCACCTGGCGAGTAACGAAATGGCCTTCACCATCTCGCTCGGCATTCCACAACCCATCACCTAGCGTGTATTTATAGCGGAGGTCCGTTCCACTATAGAGTGTAAGGACCGCCAGGGAGTGGGTTGGATCAACTTGAACGAGGGAGGGCATATGGAGTGAGGATGTGCGGATGTTTCCCAGAAGATCAACGAAGCGGTTTCCGAGCTGTGCGATATTACCAGCGAGGTGGATTTGTGCGTTCGGGTCGAGACCCGGCGGAACGGTAAC
>DAOUDJ010000031.1:0-4265 GCA_034430795.1 Anaerolineales bacterium
GCTTATGTTTAGGAGAACGAGCGTTACTTTTTTCTGCCGTTTTCCCGGTTGCGTCCTGCGTCGCTGGGAGTGATCAGCTGCGCGCCGACTTGGGCACAAACACCGATGAGCTGTTGGCGTTGTGCAGCAGAGAGAGGCGCGAGGTGTGTAACAACAAGCTCGACCTGCTCACGAAGCAGGTGGTCAAGGAGTGTGCGCCATTCGTTTCCTGCAGGTTTTTCATCGATTAAAACACTGAGTTTATCAGGATCATAAGGACCGATGAGGTCCTCTAGTTCTCGTTTAAAATCATTATCAAAATGAAGCCAGCGGAAAAATGGTCCCGTTTCAGAGACTTCAAGCGGGTGGCGGTCGATGATATAGACAATGATCGGTTTAAGATTAGACAATGTTCGTTCCAGCCATTGAAATGATCCCTTATCTGTATCAAAGCTTAGCACAAGGACGCCGTGGAAGCAACGATTCACAAAGGCCCTGGGTAATTGCCCACCCCCGGTATAGTTGTTCTCAACCGACAGCGACGTCGAGCCCCATTATATTGAGTACGGCGTTCTACGGTGGAGAGTATAATCAGCGAATTCGAGGCGACGCGATGAAATCCAGGGTCTTACCGATATTTCTGATGATGATGCTTTTTTTGCTGGGCGGCGCGTGTCAATCCGCGGACCAAACAGCAGAAGAAAGGCGGTTTGCAACCCAGCAAACCCCTGACCGTCCTTTCAGGCCGCTTCAAGCTACCCTGAGCGCTCCTCAAGATAGCAAATTATCAGATTCTGACGAGCGCGTGGGCTCAGAGACACCGACCATCGAAAGACCGATGTTAATGGGGGATTTGAACGCCGCAATTTCTTCAACCACGGATGCTCTGCTCTCGGCGATCAATCTCCGCAGAGCGCTGGGTGGCTGGCCGCCCCTTGTCGGTCAGGCTGCACTAACTGAGATTGCGAACAATAGAGCCATCGATATGTCGGTACATGCCTATCTTAGCCATGAAGATCCTGGGACGGCTGAAATCCTTGTTGAGAATATGCTCATCGAGATGGGGTATCACGGTCAGGTGGCGGAACTGGTCTACGCGGCAAACGAACCGCTTGATCGCCTGAGTGCGATCGCGCTCGAAGAGTGGTTTGATGATCCCGACACACGCTCAGTGCTTCTCAGCCCCGGTTTCCGTTTCATTGGGATTGGGATGATGGGCGACGGAGCGACGTGGACGATCGTGCAAGTCTTGGCGGAACACGGACCTTAATGGAGAACTCAAGGTGAAGAATCGCGATATAGCGGAAATCTTCGAAACGATCGCCGACCTGCTCGAGATCAAAGGCGAGGCTGTCTACCGTGTAATCGCATATCGGCGGGCAGGGGAAGTTCTGCGTTCGCTTGGCCGTGATGTCAGCAATGTCTGGGAGGAGGGCAGTCTGGAGGCCATCCCTGGCGTGGGGAAGGCAATTGCGGCGAAGATCGACGAACTTCTCCGCACCGATCACCTCGAATTCTACGAGAAATTAACTACGGAGATCCCACCGGGATTGGTGGATGTGCTTAAGGTAGGGGGTGGGGTGTCGGCCCGAAGACAGCCGCTCGTTTCTGGAAAGAGCTGGGGATCACCGCTATTGACGAGTTAGAGCAAGCCGCCAAACAGGGGAAGCTTCGCCAACTCAGCGGCATCGGTGAACGCTCTGAAGCGCGAATCTTGGAGAATATCAATGCCCTGAAACGGCGGCAGACGGGGCGAGTCTTGCTTGGGAAGGCGTGGATTACTGCTCAAAAGTTTCTATCTCGATTACGTGAAATAGAAGGCGTTCAACGGGCAGAGGCGGCGGGGAGTCTTCGCCGAATGCAGGAGACAATCGGTGATCTGGATTTGCTGGTTGGAGCGGAGGATATCCTGCTAGTCATCCAGGCTTTTATCGCTTTCCCTGAAGTTGACCGTGTGTTGGGGCAAGGGGAGACCAAAGCTAGCGTGGAATTGATCGATGGCTTTCGAGTCCAACTACGGGTTCATCCACCAGATCGCTTTGGGAGCGCGTTGCAGTATGCGACCGGATCCCAGGGGCATAACGTGCGCTTACGTGAGGCTGCCCAAAAGGCGGGGTTCTCGCTCTCTGAACACGGCTACCAAGATCAAGAAGGCGGCATGATTTACTGCCCGGAGGAGGAGGATGTTTATTCCGTTCTGGGGCTGCCATGGATCCCGCCCGCGCTGCGTGAGGATCGCGGCGAGATGAAAGCAGCGCAGGAGGGCGAACTGCCACAGCTGGTCGAGCTAGAAGACTTAAGGGGGGAGTTGCATACTCATTCCGTTTGGAGCGATGGGAAGTCGAGCATTATGGAGATGACGGAAGCGGCCATCGAGCTGGGGATGGAGTATCTTGTTGTCTCGGATCATTCCCGCAGTCTCGGCATCGCTGGCGGGCTCTCCATTGAGGATTTGCGTGCGCAGCGAGCAGAGATCAAGCGTGTGCAGAAGGAAATCGGGAAGAAACTTACCTTGCTTCAAGGGAGTGAGGTGGAAATCCTTGCCAACGGGGAACTGGATTATCCTGATGAGGTCTTGCAGGAATTGGACATCGTCATCGCCTCCTTGCATACATCCATGCGCCAACCGCGCGAACAAGTAACGGAGCGCTTGTTGAGAACAATCAAGAATCCATACGTCGACATCATTGCCCACCTAACCGGTCGTCTTATCGGAAAGCGAGACCCTGCTGATTTGGATATTGAGGCCATTCTTCGAGCGGCGGCCGAGCACGACGTAGTGCTGGAGATCAACTCCAATCCCGAACGGTTGGACTTGAAAGATACACACGCCAGAAGGGCGCTTGAATTGGGCTGCCGGCTGGCGATCAACACTGATGCACACCACCCTGATCATCTTGCCTTCCGCCGATTTGGCGTGGGAACAGCGCAACGCGCTTGGGCGGAAGCGCCCTCCATCGTGAATACATGGCCGCTGGATCGACTCCAAGCCTGGCTAAAATCCCGAGGATAGATCACACCTAACCGCAACCTCTCGGCCCTTTAGGGGTTAATTCTCTTTAGAGCAATAATCGTTGCATTTAGAGACCTAAGGAGAGGATCGGATGTCGAAAATCGCCATTATCACAGATAGCACAGCTTATATACCCCAGGAACTCGTAGATCAATATGACATAAAAGTTGCCGCATCCTATTCAATATGGGATGACGGCAAAGAAATGTATCGCGACGGAACGGAGATGTCTCCTTCCCAGTTCTATGCTCGTTTGAAAGAGAGCGCGGATATTCCCTCAACATCTCAAGCCACTGTAACCGATTTCGAAGAGATCTATAAGCCACTGGTTGCTGAGGGTAAATCCATCCTTGGCATTCACGTATCTCCGAAGCTCTCAGGGACTTTACAGTCCGCAACTTTAGCGAAGGAGAACTTCCCGGGCGCGAAAATCGAACTTGTCGACTCGATGTCGGTGTCGATGGAATTGGGATTACAAGTATTAGCGGCAGCTCGTGCTGTGGATGCGGGCAAATCCTTCGAAGAAGTTGTTGAACTCACTCAGAAAGCGAAAGATCACACCGGGATATTCTTTGTTGTGGACACGCTCGAATACCTCCACCGAAACGGTCGTATCGGTGGTGCAAAGAAGTTGCTCGGTACGGCGCTGAGCTTGAAACCGCTTCTCCAAGTTGAAGACGGACAAGTGGAGGCTTTTGAGAATGTCAGGACGAAAACGAAAGCCAAAGCCAGATTATTAGATATCGTGGGGGAGAAGCTCGAGGGTAAGCAAAACGTGCGCATAGCGGGTCTGCACGCAGCGACGGAAGAAGAAGCGCTTGAATTACTCCGGGAAGCAGAGGATAGATTTAACCCTGTCGAATCCTTCCTCGCGGAAGTCAGCCCGGCTGTCGGTGCGAACGTCGGCCCTGGGACTGTAGGGATAGCTTTCAGTACTGACATTTAATCTTGGAGATTTCAGGTCGGCAGTCATAAACGCCGGCAGAGAATTAAAATTTTCTGAACTGCAATATAGGAGGACCTCCCAGTAGGCGAGATCGTGCTGGGAGGTCCATGTGGTTCGTCCTTCCAGTTAATAGCATCGGGCAGATTACCCTTCAAGTCGCTTGGATTCACATCGCTTACTGCTAATAAAGGAGAATGGGAAAAATGGAACATCGATCTTTGGGAAGATCAGGGGTAAAAATCTCCCCTTTGACTTTAGGCACGATGCAATTTGGATGGACGGCGGATGAAAAAACTTCCTTCGATGTTCTGGACGCAGCTTATGCTG
>DAOUDJ010000032.1:0-6240 GCA_034430795.1 Anaerolineales bacterium
CTGAGTACGAGACTGTTTTCCTGATGGAAATGGCCATGTCTGGGAATCAGGCATATCTGGATGATTTTCATAACGACCTGAGAGAAGGCAGGTTTGGGTTGATCATTGTCGCGACTCTTGAAAGAGAATATCAGGGCAGATCTCATGCCTTTGGAGAGGAGAATGACGCCTGGGTGCGGGAGGTATCCGAACCGATCCTTTGCTACTATACGCCACGAGAGACACTGGATTCGCCCCGATTGCAGTTGTTAGTGCCGCGAGCAGAGTCTGAATGGTGCGTGTGGGCTCAGTAACAGTAGGGGATTTCGATAAGCGAATGGACCTTTGGATAGAGACCCGTGGAGCATATCTAGGATCGCTTGACGAGGCGTACTATGTATGGGTTTAGAAGCGGCAACGCGCTAGATGGACTCGCCCTCATTCCTTTTTTCTTGCTATTCACAATGGGTGGGTGGTTATTATCCACACACGCTTTCAAGCTCAAGTCCCGAGAGCGTGTAATTGTCGGTTTTGGGCTTGGTTTAGCGCTCACTCTGTGGTTCTCTAATTTACTCGGGCGATGGCTTCCGCCCCAGATTGCCTTCTGGGGTGCGGCAGGATTTGTCCTCATCCTGGGCTTTCTGTCCACGATCTGGTCGGATCGCCCATTCCTGGATAAAACGGATCTTCAGGTATGGCCGCTGCTGCTATTCTTCGTGGGAATCACGCTTCTCTTTACGTTAATGGGGCGCGGGCTGGGGATCTTCGACGACCGCAAGAACCTCTCAATCATTTCAACCATGGCCGCGGGTGACATCCCCCCGCATTTCTACATGAATTCAGAGTTCTTGTTTAAGTATCATTACGGCTTCCAGTTGTTCGGCGCGAGCTTGATGCGCGTGGGCGGACTTTTTCCCTGGAGTGCGTTTGACTTAAGTAAAGGGATAACCGCGGGGTTGGCGATTGCGCTTGCTTACCTGTGGGGATGGCGAGCTACGTATCGAAGACTCGGTGGTGTGCTTACCGCATTTGTATTGACCTTCGCATCGGGAGGGCGGTGGTTGTTGACTTTACTGCCACCCTCGATCCTTTCTCTAGCTGGGGCTCAGCTCACCTTGTGGGGCAGCGGTGCACAATCTGCCACCGACCTTCTTCAAGGACTCAGCTCCCCATGGATCGTCGAGGGAGGTCCGCCCGTTGCGATACCCTTCGCCTTTGTGAACGGCATCATCCAACCTTTCATCCTTTATCTACAAGCTGGGCCGAAATCTCTCGCCCTGGTTTTGCTTCTCTTACTGCTCCTGATATTCCGCCGCCGAGTGAATAGAATTGGTTTTATTGTATTGACACTTCTTATTGCAATGTGGGGGCTCACTGCGGAAGCGGAATTCGTGCTGTTTGCACTCGGGCTCTTTTTAACATTTATTGTTTTACGTGCCTGGAGGGTGAAACCCTCCTGGAGGTTGGAACTTCGCACAGCAACAATCGTTTTGGCAATAGCGTCCGCAATAGTCATCTTCCAGGGTGGGACGATTACCGAGACTGTAAGGGGCATCATACGTCCAGCCGGAGAAGCTCTTGCAGGGACAGCGGGTCCATCCGTCGGCTTCTCGCTGCGGCTCCCTCCCGCGATTGTGTCCGCTCACCTGGGTGAGCTGCGGATCACCCAACCGGGTGAGTTGCTCATTGGACTTATGGAAATTGGCCCTGTCTTACTCTTAGTGCCATTGATAGTATGGGCATCCATCCGTTGGGCAAAACGAGGTCGCTTTCTTTACCTCGCCATCGCTCTCAGCACCTTCTTTGGTTTCATCATTCCGTTGTTTCTTCGATATGAAGTCGATCGAGATATCACGCGCCTGACATATTATGCTTTGATGGGCTGGATACTCTTGACCGTGCCTTTTTTGAAAACGCTTTGGTATTCCAAACGCCTGAATTGGATCCGGGCTGTTATCGTGACGGAAGCGGCCATTGTAGTTTTCGGAGGTTTGGTCGTCACAGGATCTCTATTCGCGGCCATTCCAAAAGCCGTGTTTGCCGACGAAATCGAGCCGGTCGATGCTGCCATGGCTCGACTTGTGTGGGACGAACTCGAGCCAGAGGCGGAGGTGCTTGATTCGCGAAGTTGGCGGGCGGTTCCGATTACCGGCCGACTGACACGTTCTGCGGTTGATAGCTACGCCGAGTTAAGATCATGGGCTGATCTTGTGGCTTTCCCCGGTGTTCACCATGTCTCGGATGCGGGGTATCGATATATCTACGTTGATGAGTTCTGGTGGGATTCGATGCCCGAGGATGCCCGGGATTCGTATATGGACTCCTGTGTAAAGGTTATTCAAGAATTGCATGACAATGCTGCGAATGGTTCTCGTTGGCTATTTGATATTGGTGAGTGTGGTTTGGACACAGAATCCTAAACTGAATATATTCGACCGGGCAGATTTGGATTAACTGGCGTCAGGAATATATTAATCGCCCTCTCTCTGGCTATTTAGTCATGCTTGACTGTAAATAGCACAGGATTATAATTCAGCAACTGAATTTTAGAAGGAGAACCATGGCACAAGCGGAGCAATCGGACCGTGAGCTAGGGTTGCTTACCGAGATCGAACGCGATCCGGATATCACCCAGGCAGGGTTGGCGACTAAACTCGGAGTCGCCGTAGGGACCGTTAATTGGCACATCAAACGTTTGATCGCTAAAGGGTATGTGAAGGTCAAGCGTGCGGAGCGGAAGAAACTGCGCTATATCATCACGCCGGAAGGACTTGCCCTGCGTGCTCGACTGACGATGGCGTATATCGAGAATTCAATGACACTCTATCGCCAGGTACGAGAAGAAGCACGGCGCATATTGTCGACGGCTCAGCGGAAAGATATCACCGCTGTACAAATTGTAGGCGACGGAGATATCGCTGACATATGCCGCTTGACCTGCCTGGAGCATGGCATCCGGGTCGTGGACGGTGAATCAAAGGATAATGTGCTCATAATTATGGTCGAAGGTCGAGAGATCAGTATTATCGACAACAAGACTGGCGGGATGGGCATACCCTACCCAAGCAGTCCCATAACGCAAGAAGTATAACCAGATGTCATTCAGAGGATCGGTTGCTATAAATGATCACTTGTGAGTGTTAGCGAAATCTAAGAAGAGGTAAAGATGGCGGCAAAATCAACGAACTCAGGTTTTTGGAAGGACCGTAAAGTGTGTGTAACGGGAGGCGATGGTTTCCTCGGGTCCTACGTACTGGAAAAACTCGCCGAGCGGGGCGCTACACAGGTCTTCGTGCCCAAGATCGAGGATTACAACATCGTCGAGCCTGAAGCGGTGAAACGGTTGCTCGTGGATGCAAATCCAGATTTGATTCTGCATTTAGCCGCTAATGTAGGGGGTATTGGAGCAAACCAGGCGCGCCCCGCGGAATTCTTCTACGATAATCTCATGATGGGTGTCCAGTTGATGCATGAGGCTTGGAAAGCTGGAGTCTCGAAGTTCGTCGCCATCGGTACCGTCTGCGCCTACCCGAAATTTACGCCGGTGCCCTTCCGGGAGGAAACTCTCTGGGACGGATATCCTGAGGAGACAAACGCGCCATACGGTCTCGCAAAGAAGATGCTTTTGGTTCAATCGCAATCCTACCGCCAGCAGTACAATTTCAATTCACTTTTCCTGATCCCGGTTAACCTTTTCGGTCCTAGAGACAATTTCAATTTAGAGACTTCGCATGTCATCCCCGCACTGATCCGCAAATGCTTCGAGGCGCAAGAACGAGGCGATGACGAAATGGTCGTGTGGGGAGATGGATCGCCCACGCGTGAATTCCTTTACGCCGCAGACGCGGCGGAAGGCATTCTGCTCGCAGCCGAGCGCTATAACTCAAGCGATCCCGTCAACCTTGGGTCGGGAGAAGAGATCAGCATCAAGAACCTGGCGACCAAGATCGTGGAATTAACAGGGTTTGAAGGACGGCTTGTTTGGGATACCAGTCGCCCCAATGGGCAGCCTCGCCGGGGGTTAGACACTTCCAGGGCAAAGGAGCGATTTGGTTTTCAAGCGCAAGTCAAGCTTGAGAGTGGTTTGAAACGTACTGTTGAATGGTACCGTAAGGCGCGAGAGCAAGCCTAAGGTTAAGGGTAAGTTGTGAATCAAACGACACAGTCACTTGAAAAGCAAGAAGCAGAACAGTTAACAGTAATCCGACCCTCGCGCGGATGGGCGTGGATCGACCTCCGTGAGCTATGGCATTACCGTGAGCTCATCTACTTTCTCGTCTGGCGCGATGTTAAGGTTCGATACAAGCAAACCTTGCTCGGTGCGGCCTGGGCGATCCTAAAGCCATTCCTGAGCATGGTCATTTTCACTGTGATTTTCTCCGGCTTGGCAAAATTGGATACGGATGGTGCTCCACCCCCTGTTTTCTATTTCTCCGCTTTGCTCCCATGGTTGCTTTTTCAGGACGGCGTTGCTAAAGCGGGGAACAGCCTTGTCACCGGCAGCAGCCTGATAACGAAAGTCTACTTCCCACGTATCGCTATTCCCTTGGCATCCGTCCTGGCTGGCATCGTTGATTTTGCACTGGCTTTTCTTGTGCTTGTCGGAATGATGGTTTATTACGGCGTCCGTCCAACGGATGCGGTTTGGACGTTGCCCTTGTTCCTTCTTCTAGCGTTGGTGACCTCTCTGGGTGTGGGGTTATGGCTTTCAGCGTTAAACGTGCAATACCGCGATGTTGGTTATGTGACGCCTTTTCTTCTCCAGGCGTGGATGTATGCATCGCCAGTGGTTTATTCGGCGACGCTGATCCCGGAGGGCTGGGCGAGGATCGCCTTTGGGCTTAACCCGATGGCGGGTGTGGTTCAAGGCTTTCGATGGGCGATCCTGGGTGTGGGGGGACCGCCTTCGGAATTAATAATCATTTCGATCTTGATGGCGATCTTTCTTTTAATTAGCGGGATGCTCTATTTCAAACGGATGGAGCGAACATTCGCCGATGTGGTGTAACGACTGATGAATGATGCAATTAGGGTTGAGGATCTAGGGAAACGGTATCGAATCGGCGGTATGCCGAGTGGGTATCGTACATTGCGAGATGCTCTAGCGAACAGCCTGCGCCGGTTGAGCCGCCGCGACCCCCCACCATCAAAAGACACAATCTGGGCGTTGCGACACATTAATTTCAATGTGGAACGAGGGCAGGTGCTCGGTATTATCGGTCGGAATGGCGCCGGGAAGAGCACACTCTTGAAGCTGCTCTCGCGCGTTACGGATCCAACGGAGGGAAAGGCGGAAATCTATGGGCGTGTGGGCTCGCTGCTCGAGGTAGGGACAGGCTTTCACCCCGAACTCACCGGACGAGAGAATATTTATCTCAATGGTGCCATCCTGGGCATGAAGCGCGCCGAGATCGAGCGCAAGTTCGATGAAATCGTGGATTTCTCGGAGGTGCGAAAATTCATCGATACACCCGTGAAACGATATTCCAGCGGCATGTACCTTCGCCTTGCTTTCGCCGTCGCGGCTCATCTCGAGCCGGAGATTCTTGTCGTTGACGAGGTTCTAGCGGTCGGGGACGCTGAGTTTCAGCGTAAATGTTTGGGGAAGATGAGCGATGTTGCCCATGAGGGGCGGACAGTGCTCTTTGTCAGCCATAATATGTCGGCAATTCTGCGTCTGACCGAAGAGACGATCGTGCTGGATAAAGGGCAGATCGTGATGCGGGGACCCACGCCTGAGGCCGTGGATTTTTACATGACCTCGGAAATGACGCATTCGGGGGAGCGCCGATTCGAACCGGGCGACGATTACCAGACCAGCAACCCGTTTCATCCGATAGCCATTCGCGTCCTTGATTCTCAAGGCAGAGTAGCAGATCGAGTGCTCTCTTCCGAGGATTTCAGCGTGGAGTTCGAGTATGAGCTTGAGGAGGAGTTAACCGGCTTGCGGGTGGGGATGTACTTAGCCACGAGCAGAGGCGAAGCAGTTTTTACATCCTTTGATACAGACAATCCCGCGACCTACGAACGTCTCACAGAACGACGCAAGGGTCACTATCTCAGCAGGTGCCGCATCCCACGGGATCTCCTCAACGGAGGGGTTTTCGTCCTCGGCGTTAATGCCAGCTCATTTCGGATTCGGTCATACTTCACTGATGAACATGCGCTGACCTTCACCGTCGATCCAACGGGCGCACCGGGGAGTCAATGGGCAGAGGCTCGGCGTGGACCTGTTCGCCCGGCACTGAACTGGGAAATCAC
>DAOUDJ010000033.1:0-30361 GCA_034430795.1 Anaerolineales bacterium
GATGAGGGCTAATCCAATCCCGGATCCATAGCGTTGGCGAAGTTTCTCCGCGGTTTGATAGACGCCCTCGCCGGCGATGTCGACGGCGGGTTCAAACCGACCGCCCTCGGAGTCCAGAAGCAAGACACGCCAGAGATTGTCCATGGCCGCGCCTTCGACGAGCAGCGCCTTGATACCGAGATGAGTCAGCATCAAGCCTGTCGTCCCGCCAGCGTTGCTCTCCTTGACGCCACCGGTGAGCGGGCTCTTCCCACCCACCGAGATCCGATCGCATGAGGAGATGCGTTGTCCTACGAGCAATCCCGGCGCCCAGATGAGTTTGTTGTGTGGGCCTAGAGAATCGCAATCGGGTGGAACCTCGTCGAGCAGGATGCGCGCAATCAGGCCGCGCCCGCCGAGATGCTCCCAGTCGGGAGATATCTGCTCTTGCCTCACTTCCCCTCTTCCCACATCCGCTCGCCAGACTCGCATCATCCCCTCCGGGATCTGAATACCATTGTGTTCCAATCCGAAAGAATTCGCTAGTTGTTGGGACAGGCGATGGCGGGCAAAAGGGGCTCGAGCCACAAGACGCTTGCTGCTGGCAGCGAAAAGAGATCGGCAGGGTTAGGGATGCGGACTGAAACTGTTGCGGACTTAAAGTGGAGTCTCGCGTCGACCCAGGGTCTCAATTACGGTGCCCCGCAGCGCGGCGCGGGTTGGAAACCAGGCAGCCAGAGCTATTAGCAACGGTGAGATTATCAGGGCGAGGATTCCACGGGTAAGCGCAGGCAGGATTGAGGCGAGGGCGACCTCCCATACCGGGAAATCAGGATATCCAAACGCGCTGCCGCCGAAGACGACGATGTAGATGACGACGACACCAATGCCGACCGGGATTCCCACACCGGCGCCGATCAATCCGAAAAGCAGCCCTTCGACAATGACGATGGCGTTCACCTGTCTCCGGGTGGCTCCGGCGGCGCGCAGCACACCGTATTCACGCCTGCGTTCGGATACGCTGATTAGGGCGGTGTTGATCACACCCAGCGTAGCGGAGAGGATGGCTAGTAAAAGCATCCCACTCATCATCGTGCGCACCGTTTCCATCGCCCTCAGCTGCATCGCAGATACTTGAGCCAGGTCGGTAAACCAGATGCCGGGATAACGATCTGCGATCGCCGCGAATTCAGCCAAAACTTCGTCACGTCCTTCACCTTCGTGTGGGAAAACGCTAAGCATGACGGGCGCGAATAGGTTGAAGGCGCTCAAACCCGCATCGCTGATGATCGAGGCGCCGACGAAAGTGGGACCAATTCCGGCGATTGTGCAATCGAGGGATCCGAGAGGTGTCTGGATTGTAATCGTGTCATACAACCAGGCGTCATTTTTCTGCGCCACGGTGGGGGTCAGGAATACCCCACAGTCTTTGTCGGTGATCTCGAGTGCGCGCGACCAATCGCCGTAGGTAAATGTGAAGAAAAACTCGCCGACTTGCTGCATGCTTCGTGGGTCGAGGACGAAGGAGAAATAAGATTCTCCCATGAAGGAGAGTTCAGGAGCGAGCACGAAGTAGGTCTGCACCACCGCCGCTTGACCCTCAGCAGCCGCTCCCACATCAGCGATCAGGGCATCGGGAAGGGTGAAGTCGAAAACATCCTCGTATCCCTGGAGACCAGCATCGATTTCGAGTGGGAAGAAGCCCATTCCCGGATTCTCTTTAAGGCTTCGTTCTGACGTGCGGAAGAAAAGTTCTTCAAACCAGTACCCAAGAAAACCTGTAACCCCAATGATCATCGCCACGCCGATAATGAGCGTCAGGAGCGTAAAGGTCACCCGCGCCCGTGCTCGCCGCAGATTGTCGGATGCGAGTCGACCCGGGAGATGCAGGAGGGCGGTAAGAGGTCGGCGTAACCAAGCTCCGGACAAACCCACAATAGCAGGGAGTGATAAGCCGATGCAGAGCAGCCATAGCGCTAGAAGTGCGACCGTGAGATACGATGACCAGGGCGGAAGTATCCACCGCCCCGGTGGATCCACGATGAGAAATATCCACATCGCGGATATTAATAAAGCGCATCCCCCTGCAATCCGGTGTCGGTTGGGGTTCCGTCCGCTAGAGGATGCTGCCTTCATCGCAGCAATTGGTGGTGTCTGGGAGGCGCGTATAGCGGGAAGCAACGCAGCGATAATTGTGGTTGAGAGGCCAATGGCCGCGCTGAACAGCAGGCGGTCAGACGAGAGCGAGACCTCGCCGAAGCGATTGAAGACATCGCTGGTCGTCATGACGAGAAACATCAGGCCACGTCCCAGGCCAACACCGGCCAATAAGCCGAATGCTGTTCCCACCAATCCGGTCAGGATTGCTTCGAACAGGACCATGAGCAGCAACTGGCGGCGGGTCATTCCCACGGCTCGCATGCGCCCAAAATCTTCACGGCGCTGTGTGATCGACATAGCGAAGGTGTTAAAAATCAGAAAGCCCGCGCCCACGGTGATGACCAGTCCGATGGCAGTGAGGCCGACGTCTAACTGCTCGCTCATGAACCCGGTGATGGCTTTACCCTCGGCGCTGTCGGTAATCTCCTCCGTGATGCCCCGGCTGATCAGGTCTGAAGCGATAATCGTTGCGATACCTACGCCAACGGCGAGCGCGGCGAATAGGTTGCGGACCCAACTGCGGCGGAGTTCACGCAGGGCGAGGTGAGTTATAGAGCGCATATCTCATCACCGCCTAGACATTCACGAGGGCTATAGCATCGGTGATTGCCTGGACGTCGAAGGGGCCACCGAGGACTTCGTGAACCAGGGCGCCATCTTGCAGGAAGACAACCCTGTCGGCAAAGGCGGCAGCAGTGGGGTTGTGGGTGACGACGACGATGGTCTGGCCGGCTTCATCGCAAGCCCGGCGCAGGATGAGGAGCACGTGTTCCCCCGAGGCGCTGTCGAGGTTGCCGGTCGGCTCGTCGGCTAGCAGGATCTTGGGATTTGTAACAAGCGCCCGGGCGATGGCGACTCGCTGCTGCTCACCGCCAGAGAGTTGGTCGGGCATGTGCTCAGCGCGATTCTCCATGTTGACCTGCTCGAGAGTTTCGGCCACTCTGGTTGCGCTTTCTTTCACTGATTGTCCATCAAGGAGCAGCGGCAGAGCGACGTTCTCCGCAGCGGTCAGAGTAGGGAGTAGATTAAAGAATTGGAATACAAAACCGATGTGACGGCGACGCATTATCGTGATCTCTGTATCGCGCAGGCGAGTGAGTCTGCGATCGGCCAGGATCACCTCGCCATCACTGGCGAGGTCGAGTCCACCCAGGAGATGGAGAAGGGTGGATTTCCCTGAGCCAGAGGGTCCCATGATCGCCACGAATTCGCCCTCGTGAACGGCGAAATCGATGCCTTTAAGCGCCTCGACGATCACCTCGCCCATCCGGTATTGTTTCTGAAGGTCCTTGGTTTCGATGATTTCAGACAAAATAATCTCTCCAGGTATCAAGCGGTTCGGACTACCGCAGTTTCGAGCCGGACCAACGGTGGAACAAACTTAAAGGCCATTTATTCAATCCGTTTATTATCGATGTTTTGATGGGAATGAGAAAACGGTACTTTGGGTTGGTATAAATAACTTCGGGTTGTAAAAAATTGTTTTGGACAAACCTCAATAATAAAAATCGTTGGGGCCGACTTGTGTGTCGGCCCGCTACCCTCACACATCGATCAACCACCAACCTCCCGCAGGCTCGAAACCTGCGACCGGAAGCAGAGCTTCCGCACTCTACATAATGGAGAAGCGTATGAACTAGCCCCGGAGCATTCAAATGAAAGAACTTGAGCAATCAACTAGAGTATAAGGGGAAATGTCTAAGCGATTGGGTCACGCATTTGCAGGGTTAAGAGGAGTCTTGTTGAGGCTTTCAACTCGCTTCTCATCCCGCACCCTGCGTCGAACTCGCAGGTTAAGTGCGAGGAGACCGACTACAGATGCAAGGCCGACGAGCGCCATTCCGGCCGGATTGTCCGTCCGGTCAGGGTTGTTTTCTGCGAAGAAAGCGAGCAAGATGAAGAAGGTCAATATACCGCTAGCGAGCGCCAGTCGACCAATGTCCGACCATGCTCCTTCCCCCGAAGCCCAACGCAAGAGATGTAATACTCCAAGAGCCAGGAGGATCAGGAACCCGATTGTTAACACAGGCGGAATGCCCAGTTCGGGCAGCGCCCAGCCGCCGATGAAGTATGCAGTGACGGAGAGAAACCCGATTACTCCGATCCAAAGCGGACGTAAGCGTGGAGCCGGTTGGGCCGGTCTGAATCGCTTGGGCATCCGCCGGGCCAGGAAGTATAGACCAACCGTGGCGATGATAGCGGCCAGGTAGGGGACAAATGGAGGGCGATAGGGTGCCAAGGCGAGGGCGCCGAAAAGCACAACTGCCGCCAAGAGAAGGGACAAGCCAATCATCCCGCGCCGCCCGATCCAGGGTTCATCCCGCCGATTCGCGTAGAGCAACTCGGTCAGCAGGATTGGAATGGCGATGCTCACCGTAGCATGGTAGAGCGTGAGGGAAACGCTCCAGACCCAATTCACTCCACCCAAGCGACCGTATGTGCCCAGGATTCCAAGATCCACCCAATTCGGGTCGAAGAAAGATTTAATCATTAACCCCTCTTCGATGATGCCGTAAGCTAAACCGAGCGCCAGGATCGTTGGCCAACGCTTATCCCAACGCAGTGCGAGCTCGCGTGCCAGCACCGCTCCGCTGCCGTAGAGTGCAGGGAGGATAATGAGCATAAAGGGATTGAAGAACTCTACTGGTGGAGCCGATCCGGAGAGCAATTCACCGATCGTAGGTGCCAGGAAAAAGAGAAAGAGTGCAGGTGGGATTCGTTTCACGGTTCATATCCTTTGGTTATCTATCTGATCACTTCGTATTAAGAGATACTCAACTAACAGGAGATATGTTGCAACTTTTGAGTGGATTGATTTATAAAGGGGCACACTAAAGAGGATAAGAGCGACGTGAAAACGGATTCCAGAGACAAGTTACTTGCTTACCTGACGCTGTCCGTCGGACTTATCGCTATTGGTTTTTCGGCAATTTTCGTGCGCCAGGCGGGTGTTCCTGGGACAGTGGCCAGCTTCTACCGCATGGCAATCCCAACAGTCATCCTCGCGGCTCCGGCCATTAAAAAGCTCTGTGAACGAAAGATGTTTAGACCGCCATTGCGTTGGGCTGTTTTGGGTGGTTTCGTTTTCGCGCTCGATTTGTCCTTCTGGGCTTCCGGTGTGGTTATAAGTGGAGCGACTATTCCAACACTGCTGGCGAATACCGCTCCAGTGTGGGTTGGGCTTGGAGCGCTGCTCTTCTTCCGCGAAGAGCTGCCCAGGAAATTCTGGTTTGGATTGGCGATTGCACTTCTCGGAACCGCGCTGGTCTTGGGTATAGAATCCTTGGGTGCTATTTCGTTCGATCTTGGTGCATTTTTAGGATTGATAGCCGGCATATTCTATGCAGCGTATTTCCTGATCACACAAATCGGTCGTAAATCATTGGATGTGCTGTCTTATTTCTGGGTTTTAGGGGTGACCGCGACGGCCGTACTCTTCATCTTTAATCTTCTCCTCAACCAGCCCATGTGGGGCTTCACTCCCAAGACCTATTTCAATCTCCTGGCTCTCGGCTTGATCAGCCAAGGAGTGGGTGTGTTGGCGATAAATTATGTACAAGGTTTCTTGCCAGCGACGATCGTCTCGACGACTCTGCTCGGACAACCCGTCGTGACAGCCCTGCTGGCGGGCCCTCTCCTGGGCGAAACGCTACAGCCAGCGCAGATCGTGGGCGGAGCGGCGGTCTTGCTGGGTGTATTTATCGTCCACCATAGCCGAACGGGCGATCGATAAAAAAGAAATCCTATAGTCACGGATTTAGTTGGCGAGGAAACGAGTGTCAGGGACTGTGGTCGTCGGACATGAGTAGATTGGCGATCAACCGGTCGACCTTTCCCATCGGATAATCCTCCAAGTCGGGCAGCGCAACCCAGCATAGCTGATCATGATCCAACGCCTGCGGTTCTCTGGATAGAATTTTGCATCGATAGGCATGAACGTTAACTTTGAAATGGGTGTAGGCATGGGGGAAAATCCCGAAAAGAACCCCAACCAGAACATCCACGCCTAGTTCCTCCTCAATTTCTCGCCGTAAGCAAGCCTCCATGCTCTCGCCAGGATCCTGTTTTCCCCCAGGAAATTCCCATAAACCGCCAAGCAACTTTCCTTCCGGTCTGCGACCAATAAGGACTGTGTCTGTACGTTGAATCACAGCAGCGGAAACCTGATAAAGGGGAACTCGGATGCCAGGCCTGGGGATGGGCCTTTCGAGCTGAGTGCCGCGAGCGTAGGCGAGACAGCTCGGCATGAGCGGGCATAAGCCGCACTGAGGTTTACGCGGTGTGCAAATCGTTGCCCCCAAATCCATAAGCGCTTGATTGAACTCCCCGGCGTGACCAGATGGCATCATTTCATCGGCCCACTCGCGAATGCGGCGTTCGCCCTGCCGCCTGCGCGGGTCGTCCTCCAGATCGATGAGCCTGGCGATGACGCGTCGCAAGTTGCCATCTAAAGCCAGGGTGTCGACGTTGAAGGCTAATGCGGCGATGGCTGCAGCGGTGTACGCGCCCACACCCGGCAAGCGCTTGAGGTCAGCGATCTGGTTGGGGATAGCTCCGTTGAATTCCTCCAGGATTTTGCGCGCGGCTTTACGTAGATTATGGGCACGCCGGTAGTAGCCAAGGCCTTCCCATAGAGAGAGCACATCATCGGTAGTAGCACGCGCCAGGCTTTGGATTCCCGGAAGTTGTTCCATCCAGCGCGTATAGTAGGGGATGACCGTCTCGACGCGGGTCTGTTGCAGCATGATCTCTGAGATCCATAATGCGTAGGGATCTTTGGATCGACGCCAGGGGAGGTCACGGCCATGTTCACGGTACCAACCCAGAAGCTTATCGCTTAGAGATGCGTTCATGTGCCGGATTGTACCGGCCAGGGATGTTAAGCGACAAGTGTATAATGCCGTCTGTTGTAGGGATTGCGCCCCAGCTAGCGAATCGACTCGTCTATTATCCGAACAATCAGGAGACATCATACCGGATGCGCGGCGACTGTGCTGCCGAGGATGGGACGGCACTAGCGGTAAGAAGAAAGTAAGAGAAAAGCCCTTCTTCTCCGCTGCAGATCAAGTCTCTGATTTTATTTTTTCCGACTGGATTTCAATCAATACGGCTCTACCGGCGGTGCGACGCAGATATTGATCCGTGGTTTCGTCGTACTCATCGCAGGTGATGAGCGTCAGCCAACGGCGGGGTTTACAGTTTGTTCATAGAGTGGGAGCTTGATCGTAAACGAAGTACCAAGCTCAGCTTCGCTTTCGACCTCGATCCAGCCACTGTGTCGCTCCACGATCTCCTTGCAAATAGCCAGACCTAGGCCGGTGCCAGGCTCACCTGAATCGCGGCCCGTTTTACCGCGGTAGAAGCGTTCGAATAGATGCACTCGATCTTCATGCGGAATCACTGGACCGTCGTTGTAAACCCGGATGGCTATATGTGGCTCGTTCCGAATAGTACTCCGCTCGCTGGAGAGCAGCACATGCCCCCCGAGATGCGTGTAGGACAACGCATTACCCATAAGGTTTGTGATCACCTGAATCATTTGTTCGCGATTGACCATAACCGCGGGGACTTCCGGATTCAGCTCATGCCGGAGAAGGATGTTTTTCGCTTCCGCCCGAGCCTGTAGCGAGTCGACTACCTCGGTGATTAGCGCATCCATAACTTGGAGTTCTTTGCGCTCTGACTCGACCTCGACGTCAAGACGAGAAAGCGTGAGTAGATCTTCGATCAGAGTAGAGAGGCGCTTTGCTTCATTTTTCAGAACACCCATGTAGACATCTCGCTTGCTGGCTTTGAGTGGATTCTGGAGCAAGGCGAGGTAGAGTAGCACGTTGGTAATCGGAGTGCGGAGTTCGTGGGACACATTGGAGACGAAACTGGACTTCAGGCGATCGAGCTCTTTAAGTTGTTCGTTAGCCTCCTCTAGCTCCAGCGTTCGCTCACGAACTCGGATTTCCAGAGTTTCCATCAGGGTAGCCCGGCGGATTGCGTTCGCAGCCATATCGGCGATAGCTGTCATAATCCGCATCTCGCTTTCATCAAAGTGGCGCTTACGACCGAGGAGCAAAGCACCAAGGGTCTCCTCGTGCGCGATGAGTGGGACGCAAATAAGTGAGCGCATCTCCCCCAGGAGTTCTGGGCGAGCGAACAGCGGATCGGAAAGAATATCTTCGCTGGTGTAAAGCTCTCCTGATTCGATGACTTTTCCGATCACGCCAACCCCGGCCGGGAGTCGCTCTCCCTTCCATTCGGCCCAGACGGAACACGCGGAAGCTATCACCGTTTCCCCGCTTTCGGGTTCACGCAAAGCAATGGCTGCGCCGTCCGCGCTCAAAAGGTTTTCCATCTGGTCGAGTAAGATGACCATCATTTTTTCTCGATCCGCCGCAGTGCGCAGGGCTCTGGATACGGCAACGATGGCGTCCTGTTCTTTCTCCTGTTTTCGTCGTGCAGTTAAATCCATGAACACGGCCATCGTCCCCACGAAATCTCCATTCTCAAATATTGGGCTGCCGCTTACTTGCACCGGGATGCGCCGCCCGTCGCGGTGCAAGATCTCTAGCTCGTAACGATCGGAGTCGCCGGCTGTGCGCCGTTGATCTGCGGCTTCTACAACTGGGTACTGGTCTTCCGGGATCGTTATCGTCCAATGCTGCCCTTCGATCTCCTCTCGTTTGTAACCGAGAAGTGCGGCTGCGGAGGGGTTCACAAGCGTGAAATAACCTTCCCGATCCTCGACCAAGATACCCTCGAACATATTGAGAAGGATGTTTTCGTTGAACTCCTTAAGGCGGTTGATCTCCTCTGCCGCCTGTTTGCGCTGGCTAATATCACGGATCGCCGTCACCCTGAATTCGCGATCTCTATGGGAATAACTCTTCCCACAAACCTCAACCTGGAAACGCGTTCCATCGCGTTTTATGCACACAGAATCGTAGGGTCGGTCGTATCCTGAGCGAATCTTTTCGAGGGCTTCTTCGAGGGCCTCAGGAGCGATGACTTCAGTAACTTGCTTGCCAATAAGCGCACTCCGTCGATATCCGAACAGGCTGGCAAATTGATCGGTCACCTCGATAAAACACCCATTCTCCGTTATGGCAATACCTTCAAATGCGGCTTCGGTGAGAAGGCGGAAGCGCTCCTCCTGCTCTCGAAAGGTTCGATCAGCGCGTGTAGCGTTGATGAAGAGTGGACCAATCCAGCCCATTGCAAGTACCAGCACAAGAGAGACGACCAGCGCGAGAACCTCGCCGATTGGGACGACGCTTGCTCCTGTGGTTCCTGAGGCGATTTTGTATAGAACCAAAACTTGGCGCAGGGCCATGAGGGCCATGCCGATGGCGATCGCGACCCAAGCCTTGAGACCGCCCGTTATTCGGATAAGGCGCAACGCGAGATAGGCAGCTACTAATTGCAGCAGAGCCGATAGTGCCAGAATCGGGATTATATACATCGCGAATGGTCCTTTAGTCCATAGTTATTATGGTTAAGCGCCGCACGATATCATGCCTAGAGCATCTCTCTCATGCAGGTGTGCAGGCTTTGTGCCAAAGTGCTCCCTGCTGGTGAGATATTCGCGACCAACTATGCGAGCGAGGAAAGTATGCATAATTGTTCGTTAAGAAGATTTCAATCTATTGCCGATAACGGATGTGCTGGCGCACGCAAAACAAGTGTAATGAGAAGACGGTCGGCGGAGCAATGTGCCTCAGGTACCCGGATCACAGGACGAAAAGCAGATGAACAGCCGTTAGGGTAGGCAATTCAAAGTCAAATACTATGATGCAGAGCGAACCCTATCACTTGCGCTGGACCCAAGCCGCAATACAATGACCGCGTTTATGGGGTGGCGACTGGCGGATGCGAAGGTACCGCTCTTGCAACAGCGGCACCAGTACCCCCGGCAATTTCATATATGTTTCTAATGCTCACGTTCACGCCGGTGTATATAATAAGGTAGAGTGTAAAGGCTGTTAGGTGCATTTGGAGGATACGGCTTATGATGCGATTTGATCGATTTACCGAACGCGCTCAGGACGCTGCACAGCGCGCGGCGGAGATCATCCAGCGCTACGGCCACAATCAAATTGATACGGAACACATCCTACTGGCGCTGATAGAACAACCGCAAGGAGTTATCTCGCAGATTCTCGAGCGCTTGAATATCGACATCGATCAGATTTCTGAGGTGATCGATCAGCAGCTGCGCAGCAGCCCCAAGGCGAATATCTATGGCGGGGGTGCTGGCCAGATATTCATTACGCCGCGTGTGAAACGCGTGGTAGATATGGCGAACGAAGAAGCCAATCGGCTGGATGATGAATACATTTCGACCGAGCATCTCTTCCTCGCAATTCTCTCCGAGCGCAACACAGCCATTTCTCGCTTACTGTCTGATGAAGGGATCACTAAAGACCGTGTCTATGACGCTATCAAGGAAACTCGCGGCGGGCAGCGGGTGACGGATCGCAAGGCAGAATCACGTTACCGAACGCTGGAAAAGTACTCACGCGATCTTTCTCAGCTTGCACGGGAAGGGAAATTAGATCCCGTCATCGGGAGAGATGAGGAGATCCTGCGGCTGATCCAGATACTCTCGAGACGCACGAAAAATAACCCGGTGCTGATAGGGGAAGCAGGCGTGGGAAAAACCGCCATCGTCGAGGGGTTAGCACAGAAGATCATCGATGGAGATATTCCGGAGATTCTGAGCGGCAAACGGGTGGTTTCATTGGATCTCGGCGCGATGATCGCCGGCTCACGTTTTCGCGGAGAATTTGAAGAGCGCCTAAAGGCCTCGATTGAGGAGATACAAAGGGCGGAGGGCGAGATCATCTTAATGATCGATGAGCTGCATACGGTGGTCGGCGCTGGCGCCGCCCAAGGGGCGATGGACGCTTCCAATATGTTGAAGCCCGCCCTATCGCGCGGCGAACTCCAATGCATCGGCGCGACGACACTGGATGAGTATCACAAATACATCGAGAAGGACGCCGCGCTCGAGCGGCGATTCGCGCCACTCTATGTTGAAGAGCCTTCCATAGAAGAGACCATAGAAATGCTAAAGGGGCTGCGTGATCGCTATGAAGCGCATCATAAAGTTCGCTTCTCGGATGATGCTTTGGTCGCCGCGGCAAGGATGAGCCAACGCTATGTAACTGACCGACACTTGCCCGATAAAGCAATCGACTTGATGGATGAAGCGGCTGCCAAGCTGCGCGTAGCGCTGTACTCCCTGCCGCCCGAACTGAAAGAACTTAAAGCCGATGTGGACCGCATGATGGCCGAAGAGGAACAGGCGGGCCAGGAGCGCGATTACGAACGAGCCGCGGAGAAAAAGGCACAACGCCTTCGGCTTGAGAAAGAATTTAGCATGAAGCGTGACGCCTGGGAGGTCGAGCATCAACTGGATGAAGTTGTGGATGAGGACGACATCGCTGGAGTCGTTGCCCAGTGGACCGGGATCCCAGTAAACCAGGTGATGGAAACTGAGGCTGAGAAACTGCTTCAAATGGAAGAGCGTCTGCACGAACGAATCATCGGGCAAGATGATGCTATCCATGCACTCTCGGACGCAATCCGGCGTGCGCGCGCGGGGCTTAAAGACCCACGCCGGCCGATCGGTTCGTTTATCTTCCTGGGATCATCGGGAGTCGGCAAGACCGAGATGGCAAAGGCTCTCGCGGAATTTCTTTTCGACGAAGATGATGCCCTGGTGCGAATTGACATGAGTGAATATCGTGAACAGCATTCCACTTCGCGTTTATTCGGCGCACCTCCGGGCTATGTTGGCTACGAAGAAGGCGGACAGCTTACCGAAGCAATTAGGAGGCGCCCCTACCGCGTAATCTTGTTCGATGAGATCGAGAAGGCGAACCCTGAAGTATGGAACACGCTGCTTCAGATACTGGATGATGGTCGGCTCACCGATGGCCAGGGCCGCATCGTCGATTTCCGCAATACCGTCCTGATCATGACCTCCAACCTGGGCACAGAATTCGTCACCCGTTCGGGGACGTTGGGTTTTCAGCGGTCGGGCGAAGGGGCGGAAAGTGAGGGGGATGCCAAGATTGAGCGTGCCCTAAAGGACACCTTCCGACCTGAGTTCCTCAACCGTATTGATGAGGTGATCATCTTCTCCAAACTCACATTGGAGGATATGGTGGAGATCGTCACCATGCAAATGAAACAAGTCCGTGAACGACTGGAAGATCACGGCTTGAAAGTCAGATTGAGCGACGCGGCGCGCAACTGGTTGGCTCAAGAGGGTTTAGATCCGGACTTCGGCGCGCGGCCTCTCATGCGCGCAATCCAAAAGCACGTTGAGAGTCCACTCTCTGTAAAGATCCTTCAAGGTGAGTTCAAAGAAGGCGGCCAGGTGTTGATCGATTATGCCGAAGATGAGGGTATGGTGTTCCGTCCAATGGAGAGCAGCACACCAGTCGAAATCGACGAGGAAGTCATCGCCTGAGGGGTTAGCTATCAAAGTGGAATGTTTCGGGGCTGTCCTATGAGGGCGGCCCCTTACGTTTTATTAAATCTAGGCCCGATGGAAAGATCGACTCGCCTATTCGCAAACCGTTGGGGCGCACACATGGGTGCGCCCGAAGTTAAATTAACCATGAGTTAGTTTGTAATGATGATCTGTT
This sequence comes from Anaerolineales bacterium, assembly GCA_034430795.1. Taxonomy (GTDB): domain Bacteria; phylum Chloroflexota; class Anaerolineae; order Anaerolineales; family E44-bin32; genus E44-bin32. Next base: position 12,789 of record DAOUDJ010000033.1, read on the forward strand.
GCCGTTGTGCACTTACCAGGTTGATAAATCAAGGATCCTTTTGAAGAACGCGCTGACAAATGTTTCTCCCCACGCTGGCGACGAGATACTAGTAAGGGCGAGCCGGCGGCTCGCCCCAACAGATCTTGAAAACGGATAAAGAACGGGCCGACCCAAGGGCTGACCCGCATATTTTATATATAGTGGGGGCTTACTGTTCTTTCCTCACCTCACCGGTTTGATCTTTGGCTTTATCGGTGTTTGCTGTATAGAGCAGCTCAGTGGCGCTTTCGAGGTTTGCTTGTGTAACGCCTCCCAACATCGACGCCATCTCCGTAATCCGTTCCGAGTCGCTAAGGGAGCGCGTAAGTGTAATCGTGCGCTCACCCTTTAATTGCTTTTCAACTTTGATATGCTGATCCCCGAACGAGGCCAATTGCGGGAGATGGGTAATACACAAAACTTGGTGTTCAGGTGTTAAATTCCACAATTTCTCCCCGACGATCGCACCGACCCTGCCGCCGATCCCCTGGTCGATCTCGTCAAAAACCAACGTCGGCGTTCGATCCGCTTGCGCCAGGACACCTTTTAATCCGAGCATTAGGCGTGACGTTTCGCCGCCCGAGGCGATCTTCGCCAACGGTTTTAACCCTTCCCCGGGATTGGGCGCGACCAGGAATTCGATATGATCCAGACCGGTTGGGCTGAGGGCGACAACTCGGTCGCCGATAGGGGCTCCGTCGGGGTCGTCAACCCAGTGTTGAGCGAGGCCGAAGTTGGCCCCTTTCATATGTAAATCCACCAATTCGTGCTCGATTGCCTTTGCCAAGTGCTTTCCAGCAGCTTGTCGGATATGGGTGAGTTGCTTCCCAAGCTGACCTAGACGATGAAGGAGGTCATTTTCCTCCCCCGTCAGTTCATTCAGGCGCTCTTCTGCGTGTGTAATATTCTCCAGTTCTTCCCTTGCAGATTCTGCTTGGGACAGCACCGCATCGATACTTCCCCCATATTTACGCTTTAGGTTGGTTATCATATTCAAGCGTTCTTCGACTTCATCCAATCGATGTGGGGTGAAAAGGATTTCCTCGCGGTACAGACGAAGCCGACGGACGAGTTCGCTCACTTGTTCAGTGATAGCTTGCGCCTGAGACTGTGCATCGGCCATGCTTTGGTCAATTTTGGCTAAGCCAGACGTGGAATGTACGACCTTTCCGAGAAGATCAGCAGCCGATTCCTGGCCCTCAAGATGCCCATCAAGAGCAGTGATCGCCTCCTCGGTTTGACGCGCAAGTTGTTCAGCATTGGCCAATCGGGAGCGCTCCTCAAGCAGGGTCCCGTCCTCTCCGAGCTTTAAAGTGGCTGACTCAACCTCATTGATCTGAAAGGTGAGGTAATCAATCTTTCTGGCGGAATCTTGTTCCTGCTTGCGCAGTTGTTCAAGCTGTCGGCGGACTTCCCCTAAGATTTGATACTGCTCTTTATACAACTGGAGAATGTCGTCGTCGTCGGTATATCGATCTAAGAGAAGGATGTGCTCGCGCACACGGAGCAGGCTGAGGTGCTCGGATTGACCATGGACATCAACCAGCAACTCTCCGATTTCTGAGAGCAAGCCAAGTGTGACAACGCGACCGTTCACGCGGCAGATATTTCGCCCCTCGCGCCGGATTTCTCGCCCAAGGAGAAGTTGTTCTGGGTCGTCAAGCAAACTTTCCCGGTCTAGGATTCGGTTGACCGGCTTCTGGGTGGCTGGCTCGAGATTGAAAAGCCCTTCGATCAAGGCTACGTCAGAGCCGGTGCGGACGAAGGTGCTATCCGCCCGACCGCCCAGCAGCATCTCCACGGCATCAATGATGATAGATTTACCGGCGCCTGTCTCGCCGGTAAAGACGACAAAGCCCGGCTTCAGGGTAAGCCGCAAATCTTCGATAATGGCGAAATCTCTGATGTGAAGTTCTTTTAGCATGTCGTGTATTAGAGTTTGATTGCCCCGAGGCGGTAGTACATCGTACTGATGATGAAAAAACCGTATCCTAGAGGCCAGGCGAAACCCAAGAGTGTAGTGCCGATGAAGCCCGGATCAAGGTCGATACCCAATGTGAGTAAGGTGAAGAAGGGAATCGACCTGAAGCCCAAATAGAGAAGCGCTCCTAGGGTGCCGCCAACGATGCTCATTGTCGTTAGATGCCGGCCGCGACGCTTTTTCACTGCCAGGCGTATAAGATCGGCAACGCCCCTGCCGATGATCGGGGCTACAAGCAGCCCCCAGAATCCCAGAAAGTGCAGAATCGCTGTCGCAAGGCCGACGGAAACTAGCGCAATTACACCGGCGATAGGTAGGTCGACGGCAGTGGATGTTTCGAAAACCTTCTGATGTCCGCGAATACACTCGCGGCAACGGTAACCTACCGGGGTTTGTACCGCACATTTAGGACAGATGGGCTTATCGCAGCGGTTGCACCGCAGGGTCGTTTCGCGCTGGGGGTGGTTGGCACAAGTGAGCGAATGTTCTGTCATGTTATCAGGTTCGCATATGGATTTTGGTTCATGTGTGAAGTCAGGTTTCGATAGAAATAATCTGGATCCTGAAAGCGCACGAAGAGGGCCACATATTCGCTGGCGCATGCTCTAACGATATCTCGATCCTGCAATTGAATCGGTTCATGGCCATCCATGCTCAGGGAAGCCAGGTGGTCTGTTTTCACCATAATACGCACTTCGGAGCCTTCATGAAGCACGATCGCTCGATCAACAGAAAAATGCGGGGCGACTGGAACGAGCAAGATATTGCGTAATCCCGGCGGGAGGATTGGACCCCCCGCGGCGAGTGCGTATGCAGTCGAGCCGGTTGGTGTAGATACGATCAAGCCGTCGGCGACGTAAGTGGTCAGGGAATGGCCATCGATCTCAGCCGTGAGGAACACCGGGCGCACCATCTCGCCGCGCCCGACAACACACTCGTTCAGCACGTCCCACGCGCCGAGAAGTTCATCGCCGCGCAGGTGTTCAGTGCGAAGCATCATCCGGGTTTCGAGCCAGTAGTCGCCGCGCAGGACTCTCTCCAGGGCAGCCTTCCACTCATGGCGGCTGATTTCAATGAGGAATCCCAGCCCCCCAAGGTTAATGCCCAGGATAGGCACGTTGTTTGGGGCGCATAGGTGGACGGCGCGCAACATGGTGCCGTCTCCGCCGAGAGCGATCATTAGGTCGAAATCGCCGGCGTTCACTCGGCTGCGCAGTGTTTCATCAAAAAGCACGCCCGAATATGAATCCAGGCCTTTGCTGGAAAGGAATTCAGAGATCTCATCCGCGACTTGTTGAGCATCACCCATTTTAGGATGGATGGCGATCACGAATCGCTTCGGGGGGGTATCAGGGTTGTTCATCGTGTTTATTATAAGCGTACGTCTTATCCTCTGCACACTCAGGCGAGGGATTGGTCACATGATGAGATATAGCCGCAGGCTTGACACCTGCTCGGGGAATTGTGCGATCGGCCCGGTGATGAATCCTGGGCTTTTTGTATGGTCCCCAAGATTTTTAAAAGGTCTTGCTGCAAGGCGTGGGTGTAGTGAAGCTTGTACGTGCAATCAGCATATTTAAGTATGCCATACGGAGGGCGCTTGCCTGTGGTGGTTTCAACCAGGTGGCAGTAGGCAGCCAGCTGAAGTACGTGCGAGCGATGAGGTCTCTTGGGAGCACGACTGGATTTCACCTCGACCGGAATGTGCCTGCGACCTTGTTGTACGAGGTAATCAGGTCGCCCGGTCAGCCTTAAATCAGGGTCGTACAGAGGTTCGGTAACTGGCTTTAGTCGTGAAGTGTCGAGAGATATCAGCCGACCGGCGGGGATTCCCAGCCCTTTTAAACGACGTCGGCTAGACAAGATCAGCAGCACTCCCAGGGTAAGCAATGACAGGATGAGCGCTGGCATAAGTCACCCTGAGAGGGTTACTAAAGTGATCGTAGCTAGAACTATAGCAGTGAGGACGCTTAGGAGGCCAAGACTTCGAGCCCACCGCCAGAGAATGACCTGCATCCCATGATGCTGGTGCCATTGTGTTCCCTGCGATAGGGATTCTACATTCTCGGGTGTGATATTAAGGCGAGAGTACCACCATGCCCGTTGGCAGAACACGAATGCGGCAATTTCGGATGCCCGGACTGTGTGCGCGCGCAAGATTCAGTTTTCCTTAAGTCGCTTTTCGACAGATTGGAGCGCGCGCTTCAGCTCACCTTGCTGAAATGTTGTTGTCAGGTCGCCCCGAGTCCGTTCGGTCACGCCTCGCACCATGTCGGTTATCCGCCGTAAGTTGTGGGTCAGGGCGTCTGGGAAATCGATTGTGACAAGCAGGCCGTAGATGTCATCCATCATTTCCAGAAGACGTTCCGCCTCCGCCAGATCATCGCGGCGAAGGATGTCGAGGGTTCGCCGGCGGAGCTCCCCCGCCGCTTCGCCGAGACCTCCCAGCCAGGGAACGAAACCAATCTGTAGTTCTTCGGGGTCGGGGAGCGGTTCACCGGCGACGAGTCGGTACACAATGCTCGCCTCGGCAAACTCCTTGAGCGCCGACTGTGTGTATCCCGCTTTGTAGAGATCAGGAAATGGTTCCAGTTCGGTGCTCAGCAGATCGACAAGTTCTGATGCTTCTTTGATGAGATCCTTGGCGAGTTCGAATTCCTCGCGATGAACGGCGCGAATGGCTTTTGAGCAAAAACGGATGAGCGACCGCGAGCGCTGGAGGGCCTGGTCGCGAGCAGTATTTTTCTCTTCCAGGTGCTGCCGAATTCGATCGCCGATTTGATCAAGATTTTCCATCAGTTTCCTCGTCTTCAGGTTCATCTGACTGTGATTTAAAAAGCTGGTCGACAAGTGTATTGCCCTTGGGTAGTTCAATTTCGCCATACTGCGATTCGAAGCGCGCCATGTGGTCATTAAGCGCACGTAGAAGGAGCTTGGCGTTAAAGGCAGTCATCACCACGCGGGTCTGCACACGAGCCTGTGGAATTTGCGGCATTACCAGCGCAAAGTCGATCACGATCTCGGAGCGCGAGTTCGTGATCAGGGCAAAGTTGGCATAGGTGGGATTTAAATCGGTGGGAAGGTGAATAGGCATGCGCCCACCGACATGCGGTTTCTGTGATTTCTTTTTCACGGATCTTCTCCAGGGGTTATAAAACCTGCTCCACCGATAGAGTATCGGTGGAGCAGGAGATGGTTCTTCCCACTAAAAGGGGATATCGTCTTCCGATTCGGGCGTTGCGGCTGGCTGGTCTTCATCGGCCTCGAACGGCGCATCGTCTCGCCCGCCCAGGAATTTTACGGTTTCCGCGGTCACCTCGAAAGAGGCGCGGCTTTGCCCGTCATTTCCTGTCCACATCCGTGGATTGCCGGATTCGTCTGGGTTCAATCGACCTTCGACAAGAACCGGGCGGCCCTTGCGCAGATACTCGTTGCAAGCCTCAGCTGACTTGCCCCAGACCGAAACGCGGAACCAGATCGTCTCTTTGACAGTTTCGCCGTCTGACCTGGTGTACTGCCGGTTAGACGCAACCGACAGATTGGTGACCGCTTGCCCGCTAGGCGTGTAGCGCATCTCGGGATCGCGGCCGAGGTTACCAACAAGAATCAGTTTATGGTACATTGGGAACTCCATTCCGATGGGGAGTGTCTTTAGTTACGGCCCGGGTGGCCGTGAGAGCATAAAATGCGCCCATCGGTGACTAGAACAATTGTACTGCTTTTTATCATCTCGTGTCAAGAGGCAGTTCTTTAAGAGCGGTCGTGAAGCTCAATCCAAGCCTTTAAAAACCATCGTCATGCTGTAGAAAGATTTAAGGATGGCGTTGGATATTTCTTCGCTGGGGGGGACTGGGCGGCCGTCGACGTCTAAGAGAAACGGCACGAGTTCCAGTTCGCGCACTCCACGCGCGTCGATCCAAACATTTAACAACCCCGTTTCGGGGGGACCGGCATCTTCGAAGGCGAAGTTACCCAGCCCATAGGCGATCACACCGTCCCTGAAGAGTTCAATAGGCTGCAGGACATGTGCGTGATGCCCGATCACGAGCTTCGCGCCACCTTCAATGGCGGCATGAGCCGCGGCCACCTGGGGCGGACTCGGTTGAACGACGTTCTCGTACCCGCTGTGCAAGATCACCACTACGAGGTCGGCTTGTGAAAGGGCATCGGTGACATCGGTGCGGATGCGCTCTGGCTCGGCCCATGCGACCCCGGCATAGTTCTCGCCAGCGATCCAGGTCCGGGTGTCAAAGCCCCGAAATTCGACGGGCACGTCCACGTACGCCAGGAAGGCGAGCTTGACACCGTTTATCTCGAAGATGACCGGGCGGTGAGCGGCATCATCGTCTGCTCCCGCGCCAACAGCATTAATCCCATACATGTCTAGAAGTCGAATCGCTTGCATCAACCCCTCCGCGCCGAAATCCATGGCGTGGTTATTCGCCAGAGAGAGCAAGTCGAATCCAGCCAGTGATAAGGTCTCGACCGTCTCTTTTGGAGCTTGGAAGGTGTAACCCTTGTTCTCAGGGATGCCCAGATCACCGAGCGCCGATTCGAGATTCCCGATGGTCATATTAGCGGTGGAGAGCGCGCCTTCGACCTGCGCAAAGGGGTAGCCTACATCACCGGCAAGCACTGCCTCACCGAGCGCACGGTCAAGCATCACATCGCCCACCGCCACAAGGTGAATAACCGCGTCACGTTCCAGTTCCTGGTTCAACCAGGGGGCTAGTTCTTGGGCGGCACTCTCGAAACCCGGCGAGCTGTGTAGAGACCATTCATACAGCAGCGGGTAATTCGGATCGGAAGGATGGCGGCCATCAACCAGGAGCGATCTCATATTTGGGGTAATTTCCGACCAATCCATCGCGGCGACATAGGAGCTGCCTTCCGTAAGGATCTGTTCCGCCTCAGACAACGAGATCTGCACCCACGAGCTTGAGAGCGGGACCGCCAGTGAAAGCGGTCGGCTCCCAACCGGGACACCATCTGCATCATCCAGCAACACCAAGTCGAACATACCTTGCGAGAGGTTTTCGTCCAATTCGGTTGATGATTCAACAACCCATTCCCAGTTCGACCCGGTCCCGGTTAAGCCCTCGACGGCTTGTGCAGCGGCTTGTGCCCATTGAGGTGGTACGCCGAGGATAAGAGGTTGTGGGGGCGCAGGTGTGAGCGTGGACTCGAGCAGGGATGGAGTATTCGTTGGTGTGTGAACTGCGGAATAGGCACCCTCCGCGGCAGGAATTGCAATCGTTTCCGGAGTGGAGACCGACGGCGGGATTGACTGGCAACCCCACAACGCCAGCAGCGTCACAAGAAAGATGGACCAATGCAAGTTATCGTGTCGTCGTGGAGCAACCAGGTTCATAGAAGTGCTTTCACGAACAATGAGATTAGAAACGATTGCAAGAGATTATACGACCGTTCGGCTCATGCGTCCGTGAGGGAGCAAGTTTGCGTCTGTGAATGAGGAGAAGAGAAGCCGGGGCAGGCCTGCATCCTGCCCCGGGTGATAATCTAGCGAGGTTGCATCTGCACGATTTTGGTTACTGACTATAACCCAACGGTTCGAGTTGCTCCTCGACAATCGTGACTACTAAATCGTCGAGAGAGAGGACACTGTAATCATCGACATGGTGGGTTGTGTCATCCCCAGGGCCTCCACCAGCACCGTAGGTGAGGAAGAGAAACTTTCCCGCGGTCATCTGGGCTAATTGGCGGAAGATGTACTCCCCCTGGTCGTCGAGCCCGCTCGATGCGAGCGGGAAGATCTTGATACCGTTTTCGGTTGCGGTGAAGATCTCTTGCGCGTAATCGAAGTCTTGACTGTAATCGAGATGCGGCGGGGCGTCGGCGATCAGGAAGATAAGGCTGACCGTCTCTTCGACGCGCCATTCTGGAAGATGAAGTGCGCTGTGTAAGCCCTCGTTCAGACTCTCGGGGTAATCGCCGCCTCCTTCAGCGACGACCTGTGCGAGCTCATCCGTGAATGCATGGATGTCAGACGTGAAATCGAAAGTGCGGCTGACGAAGAGATCGCCACGATCGCGGTAGATCGTCATCCCGAAGCGCACATTTGGCGCGGAGGGTAAGGCGTGAATGCGTTCAGATACGCTGATCATATTGTCTTTGAGCCGCTGGATTTCATCACTCATGCTGCCGGTGGCGTCGATCAGAAATAACACATCCAATCGGATTGGGTTGGTCGCCGGGCGTGCGTCAAGCGTTAGATAATGCTCGCGAGCCTCGCGCCCTATTTCAAGAGTGGCCTCGTAACCATCCTTTTCGGCTTGTATAAAGTAACCCTGCGCCTGCCCACCATCGACCGCTTTCGGGAAGAAAAACACACGACCGTCTGAAGTTGTCTGCAGCCGGGATAGCTCGCGGCCATTTGCATCGTTGATGGTCACCACAGCTCCTAAAATTGGGCGCCCGTTCGAGTCCGTCACCTGGATAATGTGACGTTCGCTGACGTCAAGCTCATGGACCAGGATGTTCGATTCGAAGAAGCGGCGGCGATAGAGCAGGTAATCGTCCCACTCAGCGTTGTCATCTACGCTCCCGGCGCGCATCGACGAGTACTGGCTCGAGCGTTCGGGAGAAGCCTTCGGCATCTCGCCGTCGGTCGAGATGGAGGGCTCTGAAGGGGCAGAACCGAGCGCCAGGCTGGGCCCAGATTCCTCCAGATAGACGCCATCCGCCGATGCTTCATACCCCGACCATCCACCTTTGTTGTCCCAATCAACCCACCCGCCCGTCCGTTCGTCGCGCAGGGTCGGTTGGAAGAGACTGCAAGCGTTGAGGAGAAGCAGGATGAGCAGGATGAAGATGGTGAGCTGATAAGGAAATCTTTTGGTCTTCATGATTATCTCCATTTGTTCAAGAGTTGACCCTCATGCTTGAGACGAAAGGTGGTGCGGAAATGTTCCCGGGTTGATTCATCCACAACTCTCCTAAGGTTTGATTTGAGGCTATTCTCTTCGTGGACTGTGAATGCAGCGTGCAGCAGCGGGGGAGCGTTTATGAAGAGGCAAATAGCAAAAGGAAAGAAGGACCTCCCTAAAGGAAAGTCCTTCTATGGATTTGGACATTGACCAGCTTTTTTACTCTAATCTGGACACGAACAGCAGCTTGGTTTCTTCATCTACTCTATATATGTACCGCCTGCAGCGGCACATTGAGTTTGGTTTATCAATCCGGCATGTAGGTTTGCCGCCGCCATCATTTTTCTCCGGCTCAGGCTCGGGGTTATTCCGCAACGGCACATCGCTCGTGTCGCCCTCACAGCTCTAATCACGCTTGGGCTTGAATTTCAAGATGCCGCTTTACGAAGGGGGGTTGGTGCATGATTTCTCCTCCACCAAAGGCTTAAGACAAAGGGAATAATCGCAAGAACTACACCGATTAACCCGACGGCACGGTAACCAATCGCCGCGAACACGAAACCGCTCCCCAGGCTCCCGATGGCGGATACCAGCCCCAAGAGAAGATCGTTAAAACCCTGCACACGTGATTGCTCCATTCTACGCAAATTGTCGGTTAACATCGTCGACCCACCCACATAGCAAAAGTTCCAACCGAGCCCGAGGAGGAAGAGGGAAATCATCAGAGGAAAGATTCCCGGGAAAAGGCCTGCCGTCAACCCAGCTAATACCAGCATAATCGAACCGAACATGAGAACAGGCGTCCGGCCAATACGATCCGTCAGGCGACCTGAGAAAATTGAAAAGGCGAACATGCCGAATGTATGTGCGGCGATGACAAGTGCAATATCCTTGAGCAGAAACCCCGAGTTCCTCATATGCAAACTTGTGATGACCATCAACATGACCATGACGAGTTGACCGAAGATCATGGACCCGCTGGCGACTAATACACCGGGTCGCTGAAAGATCTTTCTAAGAGGTTGGCCTTCCACATTTGTGTCAACCGTTCGCTCTTGCTGATGTGCCAACTCGCGGGCGATCTCCATCGGTTCGGGCTGCAGCAGCCACACGATAACAACGGTGGCGATCATGAATAAGATCAAACCGACGGCATAAGCTCCAACCAACTCATCAAATCCGACCCTCGTTGCCCACGTCGAAGCGGGACCCACAAGCAACGGGCCAAGGATGGATCCCACCGTGCCACCCACGACGACGTTTGCGATCGCGCGACCACGTGCCTTTAGAGGACTCACATCTGCCGCGGCATAGCGGCCCAACTGCATCGCCGATTGAGCAATCCCAAGACAAGCCATGCCAGCCAAGAACAGCAAGAATGTGACGTTGAGAACCCCCCATGCGGACAAGAAGGATCCCAATATCCCGATTCCTAGCCCTATCGCCAGGCCTATGCGTCTGCCCCTGCGTTCCATGATCAGGCCCCAGAAAACAGCCCCGATGGCCGTTGCCCCCAGGAGGACCGCGGCCGGGACTCCAGCCCAGGCAACGACACCACTCAGTTCCGCGCCAATAATTGCATTAACCGTCGCCATTGCGATCATCGCCGCGGATACGAGACTCTGCGCGCTGAAAAGTGTCCAGGTAATTTTTCGCGAAATCGCTGGATAATCTCTCATTCATCCTCAAGATGTAAGGCTACGTACACATGATCCCCGATCGAATAAGCACGTCAAAGTTTTCGCGCCCAATGGTCAGATATCTTTCTAATTGTACCCGCAGAATTTAGGTCAAATGACAGACTATGCTCAGGAGTCTCGCCATCTATCTTACGTATAGCCTCGTGACCATCCTTTTCGGCCTGTATGAAGCGACGTTGTGTCTCCCCACCATCAACTGCCTTTAAGAAAAAAACCCGCCCGTCCGTTCGTCGCGTAAAGTAGGTTGGAAGAGAATGCAAGCGTTTAGGAGAGGAAGGAAGAGCAGGGTGAAGAGGGTGAGCTGATAAGGGTATCTTTTTGTTTTCATGATAGTCTACATTTGTTCCAGAATTGACCTTCATGCTTGAGAAGAAGAGTGATGCGGAAAGCTTCCCGGAGGAAGGTTCAAAGCGCGGCTGACTATGGTTGGACACTGGAGGAAACTCTATTGACAGTGAAGGGGAATTAAGCATAATTATGAAGTAGAATTAACAAAGAAAGGCTATGACTGAGGAAAGTAGGCGGACCGAACTCGCCAGAGAGGCTGGGGCGTGGCTGGAACCCTGGTCCGAGAGAGTCCCGTTGAAGTTCCCTCATGAGCCGCCCGGGGGAACGCCTCGCAAGAGGCCAGTAGTTCGGGCCGGAACCCCACCGTTAGCGACGGGGACCTGATCGCCGCATGTTGGGATTTGCAGCGGCGGCCGTCGGGATTGAGAGGGCTCTACGGGGTCAACAAGGGTGGTACCGCGGGATTGCTCTCCCGTCCCTTGATCGGGCGGGGGTGTTTTGTTTAAAGCGCCGTGTGCAATGGCGAGCGTGAATGGAAAGGAGCATCGATGCTGAAACGTTTGGACGAACTTGAACGGGATGCGCTTAAGGACTTGGGGGAAGCGTTGGATGAACACACGCTTCAAGCCTGGAAGATACGCTTCTTGGGACGTGGGGCTGAGCTGGGAAAAATCACAGAAGGTCTGCGGGAGCTGTCGAAAGAGGAACGTCCTGCTGTCGGGCGGCGCGCGAACGAGGTCAAGCAGGTGTTAGTAGCCGCCTATGAAGCGCGCGAAACGTCCATGCAGCATGCTGAAGTAGAACGAAGTTTAAGGGAAGAACGGCTGGATGTCACCTTGCCCGGCCGAAGCATGTCGCGCGGCAGGATCCACCCTGCTAACCAGATGCTTCGCCGTATCTATGCGATCTTCGCCGAGATGGGCTTCCAAGTCTACCGTTCACGTGAGGTAGAGACGGATGAATTTAACTTTGGCCTCTTGAATATTCCCCCCTTTCACCCTGCCCGGGATCTCTGGGATACTTTCTACACCACTGCAGAGGGCGTGCTCTTACGAACGCACACTTCTCCAGGGCAGATACTTGTGATGCGCGAGCGGGCTCCGGAGCCAATACGCGTTATCCTGCCGGGGATGTGCTATCGCTATGAGCAGATCTCGGCTCGATCGGAGATTCAATTCAATCAAGTCGAAGGGTTGGCGATCGGAAAGAACATCACTTTCACCGACCTGAAAGGTACTCTAATCGCGTTTGCTCGCCGGCTTTATGGAGATGATGTGCGCACGCGCTTTCGCGCGGCCCACTTCCCCTTCACAGAGCCCTCAGCCGAGATGGATATCGAATGTTTCGTCTGCGATGGCGAGGGGTGTGGGGTATGCAAGAAGACCGGGTGGTTGGAGATCCTGGGCTGCGGCATGGTCCACCCCACCGTGCTGGTGAACGGAGGTTACGATCCTGAGATGGTCTCCGGCTTCGCTTTCGGCATGGGACCTGAGCGGATCGCCATGAATATTCACCGCATTGACGACATCCGTAACTTCTGGGCGAATGATCTGAGATTCTTGCAGCAATTCTGAGCCCCACTCGGGCTTTTAAATTGGATGATAAGGGAGGTTTCATGAAAGTTCCCATAACTTGGCTGCGTGAGTTTGTCGACATTGAACTTTCAATTCCCGAGTTAGCCCACAGGCTGACTCTGGCAGGACTGGAGGTGGAGGGGATTCGCTTTGTCGGGCTTCCACTTCCAGATGAAAAGGTAGAAGGCCATACCGGTCGAAAGCGGAGCATTGGAACGAATGTAACAGGATTAGCGTGGGACCCCGAGAAAGTTGTCGTGGGTGCGGTGTTAGAAGTCATGCCTCATCCGGACGCCGATCGCCTGGTGCTGTGCCGCTTGGATGATGGCGAACAGGAACACACCGTGCTCACCGGGGCGCCCAATCTTTTCCCTTACAAAGGGCAGGGAGCCCTTAAGAGCCCGTTGAAGGTAGCCTACGCACGAGAAGGAGCCACACTTTTCGATGGTCATATCGCCGGTTGGGAAACCTTCACGCTCAAGCGGGCGAAGATCCGCGGGGTTGAATCGTATTCGATGGCGTGTTCGGAGAAAGAGCTCGGCATCTCTGAGGAACATGAGGGCGTGATCCTCCTCGACGGAGATGCGCCGGTTGGGCAGCCGCTCGTGGAGTACATGGGCGATGCGGTCCTGGATATCGCGCTTACGCCCAATGTAGCCCGCAATGCCAATATCCTTGGGGTGGCCCGCGAGGTAGCTGCGCTGACGGGGGCGGCGCTGAAAGAACCTTCCTACGAAGTTCCATGGAAGGGTCCTTCGATCGATGGGCGGGTGAGCATCGATATCCGCAACCCTGAACTGAACCCGCGCTTCATCCTGGGGCTTGTCGAGGGGGTAGAAGTTGGACCCAGCCCGTATTGGGTTCAGCTCCGCCTGCAATTAGCGGGGATGAGGCCAATCAACAATATCGTGGATGCCACGAACTACGCCATGCTTGAAATTGGCGAGCCGCTGCACGCGTTTGATTTCGATGTTCTCGTCGAACGGTCCGGAGGAAAAGAGCCGGAGATCATCACCCGGCTTCCAGAATCAAAGGAGCGCATAACCACACTCGACGGCATCGAACGGGCTCTGGACGATTTCACGGTTTTAGTTGCCGATACCGCTGGGGCGCTTTCGATCGCGGGCGTGATGGGGGGCGCCGAGTCGGAGGTCAGCGAGAAGACCACCCGCGTCTTGCTTGAGGGGGCTGCCTGGAATTTCATCAACATCCGCCGGACGGCAGGGTCACAGAATCTACAATCCGAAGCCTCCTACCGGTTCGAGCGCGGAGTTCCCCCGGCGATGGCTGAACGGGGGGTCAAGAGCGGCCTGTCCCGAATCCAACAATTTGCCGGCGGCGAAATCGCCCAGGGGCTTGTTGACGAATATCCATTGCCGCCAGAGCCGTCGATTGTAAAGATTTCTCCATCTGATGTGGAGCGCTCGCTCGGGATCCGGCTTGAGATCGATGCTATCGAGGAAATACTCGGTCGGCTCGGTTTTGAGATCGAGAACAAGGGGGAGAAGTTGCATGTTACAACGCCAGATCATCGCATGGACATCGGTGAGGGCATCGTAGGCGTGGCAGACTTGATGGAAGAGGTGGCGCGGATCTATGGTTACGACCATCTTCCGGAGACAATGATCTCTGATGAGATCCCGCCTCAGTATAGCAATGAAGCCTTGGAGCGTGAGGAGCAAATCCGAAACCTGCTCGCCGGTCTTGATTTACAGGAGATCGTGACCTATCGGCTGACAGCCCCGGACCATGAAACAAGAATCTTGCCCGCCGGGGCAAAACCTGACGATAGACCGTATATCCAATTGGAGAATCCAATCAGCGTCGACCGGATGGTCATGCGCCACAGCTTATTAGCAAGCGTGCTGGAAATCGTGGAAAGCAACGCCCGTTTCCAGGAGCGCATCGCCGTGTTCGAAATTGGACCGGTTTATCTTTGTGCTGAAGATGGCGAACTCCCGGCCGAACCGCTCAAACTTGCAATAGCTCTAACCGGACCGCGCGCACTTCCTTCCTGGCGGGAACCCGCATCAAAGGAATTCGACTTTTTCGATTTGAAGGGCATTTTCGAGGCGTTGTTCGAAGGGCTTAAAGTCGGGATAGTGGAGTATTCCCCGGGTGAACACCCATCGTTTCATCCCGGAAAATGCGTGCGGATATTGATTGATGGAAAACAAACGGGTGTTATGGGAGAGCTTCACCCTCTAGTGAAGGAGCGCTACAATTTCCACTCTTTCCCTCTTCTCGCTGCCGAATTAGATGTGGAAATGGTCATCAAGGCGATCCCCGAATCGATTGATGTGGAATTGGTCAAGACCTTCCCGCCTGTATTAGAAGATCTCGCGATCGTCGTCGATGAGGCAATCCCCGCCGAACAAGTCCTTGACGTCATCCGGAAATCAGGAGGGGATCTACTGGAGGATATCCGCCTCTTCGACCTCTACCGCGGTAAACAAATCGAGGCGGAGAAGAAGAGTCTGGCCTATGCCCTGACATATCAGGCTCTGGATCGAACGTTGACAGATGAAGAAGTGGCGGGGCTGCGGAAGAAGATCGTTAAGGCGTTAGAGAAAGAACTCGGCGCTCACCTGCGATCTTAGTCTTTCTCCTCGGATAAGGCTTCGGCGCGTTGGATCGCCATAGATGCAAGTTGGGCCACGACCATTAGTAAATGGTGGTCTTCAGTTGAAAAATTTCGGTCACCGAGTTTGTTGATCGCTTCGATCACGCCGAGAACGCGCTCGCCATCAAGGAGAGGCACACAAACAAGTGCTTGCGTGTGAAAACCCATAGTTTCATCAACTTGGGTGAAAAAACGAGGGTCTTTGCGCACATCGAGGACAATTGCGGGTTCGCGATTATCCGCCACCCACCCGGCGATGCCCTTCCCGGGCGGCAGCTTGTAGCCCTGAAGACGATCACGTGCTTCGCCGCGGACAACAACGAATACCAATTCCTCAGTCTCATCGTCTCGCAGGAGCAGCGAACCATCGAGTGTTCCCAAGACCGCCAAAGCGGATCCTAATAGATCATCAAGAACATGGATCAAGTTGGTTTGAGGTCCCATGCGCTGGATCAGATCCTGGATGGCGCTTAAACCGCGCACGGAGGAGCGCAGGATTGTCAACTCCTCTCTTAGTTCTTGATTTTCCCGTTTTAATCGGGAGACCTCTGTTTGCAAAAAGCGTAGGGGGTCGCGTGTATCTACCATGATGAGTCCATAAGATAGGTTGATATTAGCACAAGTAGAATTCCCAGGAAAGTTCATTTCTGGACGGGTCTCACCGAAATATCGTCTTTGGGGTTTGTCTTCGAGACGGAATAATAAGCTGCGTCCTGCATATCGAGCATGATATGATGTCCGTCACGCTCTCGCTAGGGCGAAAAAGAAGTGTATGGTCCGAGATGGACAACTCAACAACCGGTGTCGCCGAATGTGCAATGATGGGGAGCGAGGGCGACGCTCACTCTTAAATGAAGAATCATCGTGGAGGGAATAACTGGGCGATGAATATCTATTTCTCATGCTCTCTCACAGGAGGGAGGCAGGATGAATTGGTCTACATGGTGATTGTGGATCATCTATTGGAGATTGGGCATGATGTGCCCACAGCGCATCTCGCTGATCCGCAGGTGATGGATTTGGAGCGCGTAGTAGACGCTCGAGAAGTCTATGAGCGGGACATGGCCTGGATCGAAGCCTGCGATGGGCTAATTGCGGAGGTGAGTACGCCATCACATGGGGTGGGCTATGAGATCGCGGTAGCGCTCGAGCGGGGAAAACCGGTACTATGCTGTTACCGTGACGGTGCGACTGTGTCGAAGATGATCACAGGAAACGACTCGAAAAGGCTGTCGCTATGCGCCTATCAAGGGACTGAAGACGCGCTGACGGCGATTGATGATTTTCTGAAAGCGCTGCCAGGCGCATGAGAGAGACTGAGGGTAAGTTCGCATCCCCCGCGAAGATATCGGGGGATTTTGTTTTATCCAGTGTTCAGGAAGATCGATGATCGATTTAGGGGGTATGAAGGCGTGCCTTACAGGGTAGCAGCGTCCAGCGCCTAGGATCGTGGGCACGAGTGTAAAGGCCGTGTCGGTGGGGGCGAGGCGTTCTTACACAGCTTCGACGCTCGTTATGTCTGGGAAAAACTGACGGACAGAACCCTCTACCCAACCGCGGAGTGTTCCTTCCGAGAGATGACAACCCTCGCAGGCGCCGCCCATCTTCACCTTAAGAACCTCCCCGTCAAAGGAAACCAAACGTACCCATCCACCGTGATATTGCTCGATGTAGGAACTGATGACTTCCAGCAACGCCCGCATTCGCTCTTCCGGCGGGGCGTCTATGTCGTGGCTGTGATTGGCTGTTATTGACATACCTGCCTCCGTTCGAGGGTTTGTGCTTCTCAAAGCGACTTGGTGGCGACACCATCCCTCAGTATTCTAACCACATGCGCATGCGTATTTTGCAGCCGCTGCGCGATCACATCTGCTAAACGTTCGAGGATAACTACGCCCGCATCAGGATGTTTCTCGCATAATTTGGTGAGGTCCTCACCCTTAACGCTGAAGACCAGACTTGGCTTAATGCTTACAGCACAGGACGTATAGCTCTTGCGCCCGAGTGCCGCGGACCAGCCGAAAACACCCCCTTCTTCGATCTCGGTCACGGGTATCACGGCCCCATCAGGAGGCTTAAAGCGGATAGCCACCCTGCCCGAGATCAAGAAGTATAACCTCTCGGCGCGGGCATCCTGCTCGAAGATCACATCACCTTCTCCAAAGGTCTCCGAGTCAAATTTTTTTGCCAGGAGATGGAGGTGTTTTGTGTCGAGCCCCTTAAATAGAGGTAGCGAATCGAATGTTTCCCGGTTCATAGCTTTAGTTCAACAAGTGGTGACACCAGTGTAGTTTGGCTGTTTATGGGCTTCGAAGTGGATTCTTTCCCGATCTGTACGACAACCGTCACCTCCTTCGGGAGATGGGTTATGTTGCCCGGCTCAGTGAACACTCCCCACCGCACACCGTCCTGGTGTCTTAGGAAGCGATGGGGCTTCTAGGCTAAAGCCAGAGATTGTATCCCCAATCTCAAAATATTGATGGCGGCGTTTTCGTCTCT
>DAOUDJ010000034.1:0-1887 GCA_034430795.1 Anaerolineales bacterium
CTTGGCAGAAGTTAGAGCTGTATGTCACAGAGATGCGCAAGGAGCATCAAAGGGAGACGATGTTTGAGTGGTTCCAATGGCTTGCAGATCGGATGAGAGATCGGGAACAAACGAGGTCGCCGGTCCCAGCGCATATCGCGTATAAAGAATGGGACGAATAAAAAAATGCATTTATCCGATATTGATGGATAGTTTAGCTTGCCTGATTTACCCCTAACCACTCAATGGAGCGGACCCGAGATTCTGGCGAATTTGCGCAAGACTTGATGTATTATCGATGTTGAAAACGGGCCGCTCATCTCGAAACCGTTAGACGGCGTTCTGAAAGAAGACACAATTGAAGGAATATCGGCTTCGACCATTTGTTACTGTACTAGTCATTCTTATATCGATACTTTGCATTATCCAACAGACATATGTCCGATTCTTTGCTGACCGGTCATGTTTTCTTTTCTGTGCTACTTGCAGCCCTTGCACCTCCGACGATGTAAGTTGGATTGAAGCAAATGCTGAAATTAGGTTGCCGGATTCTGCGCGTGATGTCCATGCTCATACAGAAGGACTTCGGGAATTATTCACGTTTACTAGATTTACTATTGATTCAAACGAATTCGAAGAATTCTTATCTAGCACTCATTGTGATTTAACGCCCATGCGAATCGAGACTGAATCAATTTCAACTTCAACATCTTTCTCTTCTCAATATCCTTGGTGGAATCCAGAAGAAGCAACGATACTAACTGAGTGCACGGGATCGACCGATCATTTTGACCAGAGGATTATTATTGATATTTCTAAGGATGACAGTTATATAGTCTATGTATCAGGAAGCATGCACTAGAATGTGTTTTCGCCGTCTAACGTCTCTCGCTGGAGCGGACGGCTAATCGGCGGGGCCGATTAGCTTGGCAGAATTCATATGATATTCTGCACATTGAGAAATGGTGAGATATTGCCGCCGCTCAGCTCGAGGCTGTTAGGCCGCAAATAAAACTGTATGGAATTATCACATTCGCGCGCATCTCAAACTTCAATTATTGTCCTATATGGGGGAGCTGTCCTATTTGTAATTCTCTCATTCACCATTTTGATAATTTCTATCTTCAATGGACCGAAGAGCTTATTAATAGCAGCCATAGTCTGTTTAATCTTGTCACTTATTGGGTTCATATCACGGCTAGGTGTTGTCACGGAGATCAGTGTAATCTCCTCAGATGAAATTCAGATGCGGAGCCATCGAAAGACCAATCATTTAGCTAGATCTCAGATAACTTTCCATAATGCTCCATATGGCAATAGGGGGATTATCACTATTCGTTCTTCTGGTGGGACAATCTTCATGGTTCGCTCAAAAGAGCTTGTTGAAACATTTATCTTATTCTATGGCGATACTTGAGGTACTTGATCATTTGAATCATGGGAATAATGCGGCCTAACCACTTCCATGAGAAGGCCTAGATTGTCAAGGGTCGACGCACGCCTGTGTCGCTTCGCAGATGGCGACCATTCTCTCTGATCCTCGTTAGCCAACATCCTTTCGCCTCACTTCCATACCCAAGGGCATGCTTCGCGATCCGCACTCTATTTGGGCTCGTAAGTAAGCCCGGTGCCCGTTGGTGTTCGCTCCAGGTGGGCGCTGCCATCTCAATGACGGTATCCCCGAAGGGCCCAGTGGTTAGCCGCAGTCGCCCGAACAAGGCGTTGGCTGGTGGATGTTGAGAGAAATCTGCTTAACCTCCTCCAATCCTATCGATGAGTTTCTCCTTTCACAAATACCCGTCCGTTTGTAGTTCAAGCTACTGTCGGTAGTGCTGCAGATCCTGCTTCTTCCTTCTGTGATTGATAAAAGGGGTCGTAGACTTCGGCGGTCTTCCAGAGATGGTGAAG
>DAOUDJ010000035.1:0-4424 GCA_034430795.1 Anaerolineales bacterium
GGAGGCATTGCCGGAATCCAGGCGTCCTTGGAACTGGCTGATGCCGGGCATCCTGTCTTCCTGGTCGAGAGGGAACCGTCGATCGGCGGCCATATGGCCCAATTCGACAAGACATTCCCAACGCTCGACTGCTCAGCCTGCATCCTCACCCCCAAGATGTCGGACGTCGGCGTCCACCCAAACATCACTCTGCTGAGCTACAGTGAAGTGGAAGAGGTCACCGGCTTCGTCGGCAATTTCCACGTGCGCATCAAGAAGAAAGCCATGTACGTGAACGAAGAACTGTGCACGGGTTGCGGGATCTGCATCGAGAAATGCCCCAAGAAGATCGTGGACGACGTCTTCGAGGTGGGCATGGGCTATCGTAAGTCCATCGATCGCCCCTTCCCTCAAGCCGTCCCCAACTACCCCGTAATCGACACCGCCTCCTGCATCTACTTCGAAAACGGCAAGTGCAAAGCGTGCGAGATCTTCTGTCCGACGGAGGCGATCGATTTCGAACAACAGGATACGTACCTGGACGTGGATGTGGGCAACATCATCTTGGCGACCGGCTTTGACCTGTTCGACGTCAAGAGGATGCCCCAGTATGGCTACGGGCGCCTGGCTAACGTGTTCACCAGCCTCGAGTTTGAGCGCCTTTGCAATGCCTCTGGTCCGACGAACGGTACGATCGTCCTGCGCGATGGCGTCACCGAACCCGAATCCGTGGCCATCGTCCACTGCGTCGGCAGCCGCGACGAGAACTACAACAGCTACTGCTCCGCTGTCTGCTGCATGACCGCCCTCAAATTTGGACACCTCGTGGTAGAGAAGACGGGCGCGAAGGTGTACTCCTGCTACATCGACATGCGCACCAACCAGAAAGGATACGAGGAGTTCTACAACCGGCTGCTCGAGGAAGGCATGCAATTCGTGCGAGGTAAGGTAGCCGAAATCACGGACGCCGCTCGAACGCCCGAGGAAGAGAGTAAGCTCATCGTGCAGGTCGAGGACACCCTGCTGGGCATACAGCGCCGCATCCCGGTAGACATGGTAGTCCTGATGGCCGCACTTGAACCAAGGATGGATGCTCGCGATGTTGGTCTGCAGTTCGGCATTGCTTGCAGCATGGATGGATGGTTCACCGAACGACATCCCAAGCTCGACCCAGTCGCCACCTTGACGGACGGTATTTTCATTGCCGGCGCGGCACAGGGTCCGAAGGATATCCCCGCCACGGTCGCGCAAGGAGCGGCAGCGTCGGCGCGCGTACAAGGCATGATCAGCAAGGGCACGGTGGAGATCGAGCCGATTGTGGCGACCATCATGGAAGACAAATGCTCCGGGTGCCGGATTTGCAACACCCTCTGCCCCTTCAACGCGATCGATTATCTGGAAGACAAAATGGTGAGCGTCATCAATGAAGCGCTGTGCAAGGGCTGTGGTACATGTGTGGCTGCCTGCCCGGCTTCGGCCATCACGGGAGCACACTACAACAACGAGCAGATCTTCGCCGAATTGCGAGGCCTGCTTTTCGACGTGACCAGCGGGAACGGTGCGAAAGCACCAATAGCAGAGCCCGAACAGGTCCCTGCATAGTGGAGGAGACAACTTATGACTGAAGATAGATTTGAACCTAAGATCGTGGCCTTCTTATGCAACTGGTGCTCCTACCGCGCCGCAGATCTCGCAGGGACGGCCCGCATAAAATACCAGCCCAACGTGCGCATGCTCCGCGTCATGTGCAGCGGTCGAGTCGACCCTACCTTCGTCCTCAAAGCCCTAGCCATGGGCGCTGACGGGGTCATGATCGCTGGATGCCATCCGGGTGAGTGCCACTACCTTGAGCAGAACTACAAGACTATGCGCCGTTTCTCGATGCTCAAGCACACCCTCAGCACCATGGGCGTAGAAGACGAGCGCGTACGCCTCCAATGGGCATCGGCTGCGGAAGGTGTGCAGCTGGCTAAAGCGATCAACAAGATGATCGATGAGGTGCGCGCCCTGGGTCCATTGAACTGGCCGGGTCACTGGTCTGAAAATGGCGAAGTCGAGAAAGCGATCGCAAGCCTCGCCGAAGAACATGCCGAAGCGATGGAGGTGCCCGCATGACCGCCAAGAAAGCAGCGAAGAAAGCCGCAAAGGGTAAATTGGCACTGTACTGGGCCGCCTCCTGTGGGGGTTGCGAGATCGCGGTCCTAGGCATCGACGACAAGATCCTGCAGGTGGCTGATGCCTTCGACATCGTCCTTTGGCCCTGCGTGATCGATGCCAAGGTGCGCAGCATCGAGTTGATGGAGGACAAGAGCATCGACGTGTGCCTCTTCAACGGCGCCATTCGCACCAGCGAACAGGAGTACATGGCCCGCCTCATGCGGCAGAAATCCAAGGTGCTGGTCGCCTTCGGCTCCTGCGCCCAAGAGGGCTGCATTCCGGGCTTGGCGAATGCAACGACGAAGGAAGCGATCTTCCAGACTGCGTATCACGATACACCAAGCACAGTGAATCCCGACGGGATCCGCCCGCAGACAGAAACGAAAGTGGACGAGGGCACGCTCTACTTACCTTTCTTCTACGAGACCGTCAAGACCCTTGGACAGACTGTTGACGTTGATTACTACCTGCCGGGTTGTCCGCCGGAACCGGAGCGGATTTGGGATGCCATCGTCGCCATTCTGGAAAACAAGCTCCCTCCCCCGGGCAGCGTGATCGGCGCCGAAACGACAGTTTGCGATGACTGCCCTCGTACGCGGGACGAGAAAAAGATCACGGAGTTCAAACGCACCTGGGAGATCATCCCCGATCCCGATATCTGCCTGCTCGAACAGGGTCTCGTCTGCTGCGGGATTGCAACCCGCGCTGGATGTGGAGCCCTTTGTCCGACTGTTGGCTCTCCCTGCATTGGCTGCTACGGCCCGAATGAAGGGGTTGAGGATTTCGGCGCTCGGATGATGACAGCCCTGGCTTCCGTGATCGACTCCGATGATCCAGAGGAGATCGACCGCATCATACGCGAGGGAATTCCTGATCCTATAGGTACGTTCTACCGTTTCAGCTTAGCAAACAGCGAACTGCGTAGAATTGCACTGCCTGTTAATGGAGGTTCTAATGCGAAGTTGGAGACGGCCGAATCGGCCTGATGAGGAGATTTGGATATGAAACGAATTTCAATTGATCCGATCACCCGACTTGAGGGCCACGGTAAGATAGATATCTTCCTCACGGAAGATGGCGAAGTAGCGAACGCTTATCTACAGGTTCCCGAGCTGCGCGGTTTCGAACAATTCTGTGTCGACCGCCCCGCGGAAGATATGCCCAACATCACCAACCGCATCTGCGGTGTCTGCCCGGAAGCGCACCATATGGCTTCATCGAAGGCGCTGGATGAGCTCTGGCATGTAGATCCACCGCCGACGGCGAAAAAACTGCGGGAGATGTTCTACAGTATCTTCTTCGCCACAGATCACACGACCCACTTCTACGCCCTAGGTGGACCTGATTTCGTCATGGGTCCTGACGCCCCGGTCGCGGAACGCAACATCCTGGGTGTGATCAAGAAAGTGGGCATGGATATCGCCGGAAAGGTACTCAAGATGCGCCGCGATGGCCACCACTTGATTAAAATGATAGGCGGCCGTCCCGTACATCCAAACTGGGGTCTTCCCGGTGGGGTAAGCCGGGGAATCACCGAAGAACAGCGAGAGGAGATTGAGACGCTCGGCCGTGACGCGATCGAGTTTGCCAAATTCTCCCTCCAGCTTTTCAATGATGTTGTCTTGGGAAACCCAGATTATGTTTCGCTAATCACCGGCGGTATTTTCACCCATGAGACCTATAACATGGGAACCGTCGACGAGAACAACCACATTAACTTCTACGATGGGATGATCCGGGTAGTCGGACCGGATGGGAAAGAGTTCGCGAAGTACGACGCCAAGGACTATCAGGAACACATCGCAGAGCGCGTCGAGCCTTGGTCCTACCTTAAATTCCCATATCTAAAGAAGATCGGTTGGAAAGGGTTTGTAGATGGGATGGATTCGGGTGTTTATAAAGCCACTCCCCTCTCCCGCCTGAATGCTGCCGATGGGATGGCAACGCCTCTTGCACAAGCCGAATACGAGCGTATGTTCGATACGCTAGGCGGCAAGCCGGTAAATCACACCCTCGCCACTCACTGGGCCCGTCTCGTCGAGCTGCTTTATGCCGCAGAACGATGGGTGGAACTGGCAACAGACTCTGAAATCACGGGAGAAGAATTCCGCGTCCTGCCAACGGAGACTCCCGACGAAGGTGTCGGCTCCGTTGAAGCACCACGTGGCACGCTCACACACCACTATTGGACTGATGAGCGCGGGATCCTGACCAAAGTCAACCTGATCGTGGGCACAACGAACAACAACGCTGCGATCAATATGTCGGTCAAGAAAGCCGCACAGGGG
>DAOUDJ010000036.1:0-10269 GCA_034430795.1 Anaerolineales bacterium
ATGGGATGCACGATCGGACGATCACGCTCGGCGGCTTCTCAAAAGATTACGCCATGACTGGCTGGCGGATAGGTTACGCCGCCGCTCCGTCTCCCGTTCTCGGCGCAATGCACAAGATACACCAATACACCATCATGTCTGCTCCAACAATATCTCAAATCGCGGCGCTTGAAGCTCTGCGGATTGGCAATGAGCACGTCGAGATGATGGTTGCAGAGTACAACCGCCGCCGTCGACTTATCGTCGACGGGTTGAACGAACTGGGGCTTAAAACCTTCGAACCTCAGGGCGCTTTCTATGCTTTCCCCTCCGTGGAGGCCAGCGGGATGGACGATGAGGCTTTCGCTGCGAGGCTGCTCGAGGAGGAGCGCGTCGCCGTCATCCCCGGCAATGCATTCGGCGCCGAGGGGAACTTCGTCCGTTGTTCGTACGCGACTTCATACGAGAAAATTGAGGAGGCGCTGGAACGAATGCGCCGCTTCATGCAGCGGCACGGCTGAGGGCATTCGAAGACGGTGTGAAGATATCCGTCTTCCTTTTATAAACTCGCCTGCCGCTGGTATCCTTATATCTAATGACAAAATCAGTCTTCGAACCCGTCATCGGCTTAGAGGTGCACGCCGAACTGCTCACGCAGTCGAAGATGTTTTGCGGCTGTGCCGTTGTTGATTCTACAATCGCTGAACCGAACACTTCCGTCTGTGAGATATGCACCGGGATGCCCGGTACGCTTCCGGTGATCAACGAGCGTGCCATCGAGTTCGCCTTGCGCGTTGCGCTGGCGCTGCAGTGCACCATCTCCGAAACGAGCGTGTTTGCACGTAAGAACTACTTTTATCCCGACCTCCCCAAGGGTTACCAGATCTCACAATTCGAGCACCCATTAGCACATGATGGTTGGCTCGCCATAGAGACCGAAGCCGGGGAGAAACGGATCCGCATCCGCCGCGTCCACCTTGAAGAGGACACCGGGAAGCTCTTCCATCGCCAAGGGCATTCGCTTGTCGATTTCAACCGCTCTGGTGTTCCGTTGCTGGAGATCGTCAGCGAGCCTGATCTGAGTTCCATAGAAGAAGCAAAGATTTATACGACCGCCCTTCGATCCATTCTC
This sequence comes from Anaerolineales bacterium, assembly GCA_034430795.1. Taxonomy (GTDB): domain Bacteria; phylum Chloroflexota; class Anaerolineae; order Anaerolineales; family E44-bin32; genus E44-bin32. The sequence goes on from DAOUDJ010000036.1 coordinate 1,112, forward strand.
CGCTATTTGCAAGTGACCAGCGGAGACATGGAAAAGGGTGTCATCCGCTTTGAGGCGAACGTCTCCGTCCGCCAAGTGGGCTCGACTGCTCTTGGCACACGCACGGAAATCAAAAATCTAAACTCATTCCGGGCGATGACCCACGCTCTCGCTTATGAGGTCGAGCGCCAGAGCGCTATTCTAAAAGATGGGGGCGAGATCTCTCAAGAGACCCTCGGCTGGGATGAAGCCAGTTCAAGCACAGTCTCTCAGCGCAGCAAGGAAGAGGCGCATGACTACCGGTATTTCCCCGAACCCGATTTGCCTCCGCTTCATGTCGAACCGACATGGGTGGCGCAGATTCAATCCGAATTGCCAGAACTCCCGCTGGAAAAAAGCCGGCGGTTCGTTGCGGAGTATGGTCTCACGGCCTACACGGCCGGTGTCCTTACTGCAGAGCGTCCAATCGGTGATTATTTTGAGGCTGCTGCAAAGTCGGCCCCCAAGGCGCCTCCGGTAAAGATTGCCAACTGGCTCTCTGGAGATCTCTTCGGATTGCTAAACCAAGCTGGTATCGAATTCCAGGACAATGCCCTCCCGCCCGTAGACCTCGCCCGACTGGTTGAACTGGTCGAAACCGGCGAAGTTAACGCCACGAGCGCCAAAACGGTTCTGGCCGAGATGGTCTCCTCCGGGAAACCCCCTGGTGACATCGTCCGCACTCTTGGGCTGAGCATGATCCAGGATCCTGAAGTGATTGAGAACATCGTTCGCCGTGTTCTCGAGGAGAATCCCCAGCAGGCAGCGGATTACCTGGACGGTAAAACGGGCGTTTTCCAGTGGCTCTTCGGTCAGGTTATGAAGGAGGCGGAGGGCCGCGCCAATCCATCAGCCGTTCGCTCCGCCTTGAACGCTGCCCTAGCTGCACGGGAGTAGAGTCTCCAGTGCGGAGGGTGAGAATTGTCACTTGACCCATGTGAGCTGTGGCGATAGGGTTCTTCTGAGAACAAGTCGATGATTCGAGACCTCGAAATACAACGGCTGGGAAGTTGCATTTAATGCAGCTAATATGAACGAGCGGGTGCCTGAGGCAGGTGCCCGCATGTCGTTATAGGAGAATGATGCGAGCTGGCCAGCAGAAATTTCAATGTGAAGTCTGTGAAATAACTCCGCCTAATAGGGGAAAGGTGTTTTCACATGCGGAGCTGCGCAACAGATGCACGCTTTGTTTCACTCCGCCAACACACCTCTTTCCCAAGGGACAAACCCATGCCAATACCCGTCAGTGAAATTCACGATATCATCGACAGGGAAGCTTGTGAGGAAGGCTCAATCATTTCTGCGTTGGAAAAAATACAACAGCACTACCGCTATCTGCCCAAGGAGGCTTTGCTCCTTGCCAGCCAGCGATTGGGTGTGCCGCTGTCACAAGCCTACGCTGTCGCCACTTTCTACAACGCCTTCAGCTTGAAGCCGAAAGGTAAATATTGCTTGCAAATATGTATGGGTACAGCCTGCCACGTCCGCGGTAGTCCGCAGCTCCTTGACCAGATGGAAACTAAATTCAATATCAACGCGGGTGAGACGACTCCCGATCATCTCTTCACTCTAGAAACAGTTAATTGTCTGGGAGCGTGTGCTTTAGGGCCAATAGTTGTGGTTAACGATGAATACTCTGGACAGATGACGGTACAGAAATCCGATGCTCTCATGAGGCATCTCATGCGAACAGAAGGATTGGATTAGCATGGCTAGTATCCTTACCGCCCAAGAGTTGGATACCTGGCGCGAGTCACTTACTGCAAAAGTAGACCCGGATCTCCCCTTGGTTACAGTCTGTGGTGGCACTGGATGCCGTGTCTATGGTAGCGAGAAAGTATGGACCGCTTTCCAAGATGAGCTAGCCAATCAGAAGGCGAAAGCCAGGCTTCATTACGACGTCAAAGTGACCGGCTGTCACGGTTTCTGCGAAAAAGGCCCCCTCGTGGTAATTCATCCCCATGGGATTATGTATACGAATGTTAAAGTGTCAGACGTCGCAGAGATTGTGGGCGAGACCATCGCCAAAAATACGGTTATTGAGCGCCTGCTGTATGTCGATCCCCAAACCAATGAAGAAATTACGCGTGAGCAGGATGTTCCGTTCTATAAACATCAACATCGACTAATCCTTGGCCTCAACGGGTTGCTCGACCCCACCCGGGTCGAGGAATACGTCTCTCAAGGCGGCTATGATTCCCTCAAGAAGGTCCTAATTTCCCTGTCCCCTGAAGATGTTATCGAAGAAATGAAAAAGTCCGGTCTACGCGGTCGCGGTGGTGCGGGATTCCCCACAGGGTTTAAGTGGGAACTATGTCGCCAGCAACCCGGAGACGTTAAATATGTGATCTGCAATGCAGACGAGGGCGACCCAGGGGCATATATGGACCGCTCAATCATGGAGGGAAATCCACACTTAGTCTTGGAAGGCATGATCATTGGCGCATACGCCATGGGAGCAAACCAGGGCTATGTCTATATCCGTAATGAATATCCACTAGCGGTGAAACATCTGATGCAGGCAATCTCCCAAGCGGAGGAGGTTGGCTTACTGGGTGAAAACATTCTCGACTCAAGTTTTGATTTTTCAGTGAAAATAAAGTTAGGCAGTGGGGCATTCGTCTGCGGCGAAGAGACTGCTCTCATAGCATCAATTGAAGGGCGAATCGGTGAACCGCGCCCACGCCCACCCTACCCAGCAGAATTTGGCCTTTGGGGAAAACCCACCAATATAAATAATGTCAAGAGCTGGGCTTCGGTTCCGCTCATCATCGATAAGGGATCAGATTGGTACGCGAGTATCGGCACCGAGACAAGCAAAGGCACCGTGATTTTTTCTGTTGTCGGTAATATAAATAACACCGGTCTTGTAGAAGTACCCATTGGCATTTCTTTGCGAGAGTTGATTTTCGACATCGGTGGAGGCATCCCTGACGGCAAGTCCTTTAAAGCGGCTCAAATCGGTGGTCCTTCGGGAGGTTGTATCCCCGCCGAACACCTGGATGTACCTATTGATTATGAATCTCTCCAATCCCTTGGAGCGATCATGGGCTCCGGGGGACTAGTCGTCGCCGATGAAGATACCTGCATGGTTGATTTCGCTGCCTACTTCATGCGATTTACCCAGGAAGAGTCCTGCGGGAAATGCGTGCCCTGCCGTGTGGGAACGAAGGCCATGCTGGAAACGCTCGAGCGCATCTGCGCCGGCGAGGGCCGACCTGGGGACGTGGATTACCTTATCGAGCTGGGTGAGGAGATTAAACGGTCCTCCCTCTGCGGGTTAGGACAGACCGCTCCAAACCCGGTGCTGTCCACAATCCGCTACTTCCGTGATGAATATGAAGCCCATATTGTCGGTCACACATGCCCGGCCAGGGTATGCAAGGGTTTGATCACCTACTCGGTGATCGAGGAGAACTGCACCGGCTGTATGGTCTGCTTGCGCAACTGTCCTGAAGGCGCGATTCAGGGGGAGAAGAAAGATGTTCACGTGATTGATGCCAATCTATGCACTCGCTGCGGAATGTGTATGAGCGTGTGCAAGTTCGACGCGATCTTGGTGGAATAGCGACAGACGATCAGACTCGGTAGACGAGGAAACAATGCCGAAATTGACGATCAATGGCAGCGAGATCCAGGTACCAGAGGGGCGAACAGTGCTGGAAGCATGCCGTGAACACGGCACCCATTTGCCCACATTGTGCTATCACCCGGCGCTCGAACCCTATGGCGCCTGTCGGTTGTGCATGGTCGAGGTGTCTTCCCCTCCACGCCCATCCCGGCTAGTGGCTTCCTGTGTCCATCCATGCGAGGAAGGGGCGGTCATAGAGACCGACTCAGAGGCAGTGAGAAAGAGCCGAAGGACCACCATCGAGCTGCTGTTGGCTGGCGCACACACAGATCCCATGCTGCTGGCGCTTGCAGAAGAATATGGCGTGAAAGAGATCCGCTTCACGCTGCCCGAAGAAGATTTATGCGTGCTCTGCGGCTTGTGCGTGCGTGCCTGCCGGGAGATCGTCGGGGTCAGCGCTATCAGCCTGATCAATCGAGGTATGGCCAGAAAAGTGAGTACGCCTTTCCAGATCGCATCCTCGACCTGTATCGCCTGCGGAACCTGTGTGTTGATATGCCCGACCGATGCAATCAAGCTGAAAGACATCACCCATTTTCACAGCGTCCATGGTGCGGATTCCGAGTTCGAACGTGTGTACTGTCAAGTGTGCGGCGATGCAGATTTGAGTCCGGTGGCTATTCAGGATATTGAAACGTTAATAGAAGCGACGATGGACCAAGCCGTGGAGCACGAGTAATTCTTATCACACCAGAAGGGTTCAATCGCCTCGCGCGCCTTCCCTTCTCAGTTGTGACACAAGGACGGATTTATGGGAGCGGACGGAAAACCCCATAAGAATTCCCCAGATCTGGATGCATCGCCCCGCACAGGCGTGCTCGTCTGTGAATGCGGCGATGAGATCGCAGGTGTTTTGGATACAAATACGCTCTGCGCTTCGGCTGCGGTCCTGCCAGGGGTCGTTTTGGCAAGCTGTGAAGCCTACCCGTGCAGCAAAGACGGCCTTTTACGCATGCAACAGGCAATAGAAGAAAACAAACTAGAACGTGTACTTGTCGCCGGCTGCACCCCGCGTTTAGTGGAAAAACTCTTTCGAGATGCGGCGCTTTCCGCCGGGCTGGAACCAGGCAGCGTTGATGTGGTCGACATCCGCGAGCATTGCGCCTACGTTCACGCGGACGAACCTGACGCCGCCATGCAAAAAGCAGCGGATCTGATTGCGATGGGGGTTTCCCGACTCACAGCAACGCGTACGGCCTCTCCACATACGCATGCCCTATTGAGATCGACGTTGATCGTCGGGAGCGGATTGAGTGGATTGACCGTTGCCAATTCTCTGGCTAACTCTGGAACCCACGTCACATTGATCGACAGCTCCCTTGAGTTGGGCGGAACAAGCCACACTTTCCAAGAGAAAGCCAAGGACTTAATTGACGGTCTTATCGAGCTCGTTTCAACCCATTCCAATATCGATATTTTGCTCGATTCACGCCTCACGCAAATGACCGGCCCTCCGGGGTCCTATAAGGTTTCGATTACATCTAGCGATCAGGCTAAGACGCTCGCGGTCGGAGCGATTGTTGTCGCCACAGGTGCAAAGCCACTGCCGTTGGATAGCAGTCGACTTTTCGATCCTTTGCGCGTGGTAACACAAGCCTCCTTTGCGCATGAACTAAACGGTCTGGTAACGGCTGGTAGCGACCTAGCAATGCAGGATGCCGTGCTGATCTTATCTTCCGAAGATGCTGATGAAAACTATTGCTCGCATTTGAGCAGCCTAACGGGTGTACGACAGGCTATTCAGGCCAAGCAACTCAACCCGGAGGCCAATGTTACCGTTCTCTTTCGAGAGCTATATTCAGCTGGAGAAATCCAACGTCCAGAAGAGAAGATTCAGCGAGCTAAGGAATTGGGCGTTGCCTTCTTCCGCTATCGCGCGGAGACTCCGCCTCTGATCTCCGAAAAGACCGTGGATATCGATGACCCCTTGACGGGCCAACCCGTGCGCTTACCTTATGACCGTTTGGTGCTCGCCACACCGCTCGTTCCACAAGCCAATGCCGACACTCTGGCTGCACTCTTGGGCCTACATCAAGACCTGCATGGCTTCATGATCGAGCCACGCACGCGACTGTTTCCCGGTCGGTATAGCGACACCGGGATTTATGTTGTCGGTAGCGCGCACCAACCCGCGGATACCACCGCTGTGCTGTTACAAGCCTATATGACAAGCTCTCGTTTACAGCGTTATCTAAATCAGGGCTCACTTTACACTAGCGCACCAATAGCCGAGATCGCGCAGGAAACGTGCACCGGTTGTGGAAACTGCGTTCAGGTCTGCCCGGTAAATGCCATTCAGCTTATACAGAAAGATGGCGTTCTTTCGCTGGCGGAGGTTGAAGCTCTGTGTTGTACAGGTTGTGGAAACTGCGCGGTAGTCTGCCCGGTAAACGCCATCAGCATTCCCGGTTGGGACGATCTCGCCATCGTATCTCAAATCAACGCTGCGTTTAATTCGTCTCATATAAAAGACGATTCAGAAGGCGGCGTCCAGCCTCCCCGAATCCTCGCTTTTGCCTGCGAATGGAGCGCTTATGCATCGGCAGATCTGGCCGGCACGCTGCGGATACCGTACTCTTCCGATGTGCGCATTGTACGTATGAACTGTTCGGCGCGTTTTGACCCTCAACACATCCTCTGGGCTTTGCTCAACAATGCGGATGGTGTTTTGCTTGGTGCATGTCATCCTGGTGAATGCCATTACGGTTCCGGTAACTTGTACGCAGAGGAGCGAGTGAAGGTATTGAAGCAGCAACTTGCCGACTATGGCCTCGATCCCCGCCGCGTTAGGCTGGAATTCCTCGATGGTGATGACGGCGAAGGGTTCGTGGAAACCATAACTTCTTTTCGAGATGATCTTGGGAGAAAGATGGTCAAGCCATAAATATCTATCTCCTTGAGGGAACATAGTGAACATTAGACAAGACCTGGAAAAAAGTGAGGAGCCGTATGTCTAAGAAACTGGAAATGGAGGTTTGGTCACTCGACAACTGTGCCGGGTGTGGCCTTTGCGTAGCCGCCTGCTCCAAACAAGTGCTGCGCTGGAATGGGGGCGATCATCCAATCTTAGAAACTCGCATTAAGACGGTTGGCTACTCGGTGGGCCCGCTGGATAGCTGCTCTTTCTGCGAGCACTTCTGTGAGGAAGCTTGCCCGCGCCTGGATCGTTGGGCCGCCATTAAACCCAGCGCTCTGTTCGCGGCGAGTGCGCGCGGTCCCGTCGAATCTGGAGCGCCAAACGACGTGATCCGCAGTATTTTAACCGCAGGCCTCACCACAGGCATGCTGGATGGCGTCGTAATGCTCGACCTCGACCCATGGACCCTCGAACCCAAAGCCCGCGTGGTAATGACCGTTGAGGAGATCGTCTCCAGCGTCGGACCACAATATCTATGGGCTCCTGTTTTTGATGCTCTTAACGAGGCCGTCTTTGATCGGGGTCTGAAGAACATCGCCGTCGTCAGCACCCCTTGTGCTGCGCAAGCCATCCGCAAAATCAAAGCATCTCCAAATACCCTGCTGAGTCCCTACCAGGACAGTATCCGCTTGAGCATCGCCGTATTCTGCACCGGCATCTACCGTCCGGAGATGATTGAAGAGATTCTGGTCAAGAGCATGGGAATCTCCCGTGACCAGGTCAAGCGGCTGGACGTTTCAGCCGACCGCGACGAGCTCTCAGTGGAGCTATGGGACGGCAAAGTACACTCTATATCCCGACAAGATGCCGAGAAGTACACGCTCACCGGCTGTGGGAGCTGCGATGACTACCTCGGAGAATCAGCGGATCTAGCTGTCGGCACTCTAGGTGCGCCGGATGGCAAGTCTACCTTGATCGTTCGCTCTCCTGCTGGCGAGGTATTTGTTCGCAACGCCAACCAGCTGCATCTGTTGGATTTAGCCCCCGATGTTGATAGCGCCAGCCTTGAAGCCGCTTCTAGTGAAAAAGACCGTCGCGAGCGAGCTCAGGCGTTTAACGATCTTAATATTTTAATGCTGGACGCTTTGGCTGATCCGATGCAGCGTAACGAGGCTATTAAACAGTTCGTCCGTCTGTACCGAACGCCCGCGCGTTCCACCTCACCAACAAAGGCATCAAACTCCTGCACGGGATGCTGATACCGGAACCCTTGATTTCTGCTGCTGGATATCAGGAAGGAAATACGATGACTGCGATTAACGCAAAATCCAAGAAACTTAAAGCTCTTAGTTCTCAGCTGAAAGAGGCTATGGGCGACGACCCGGTGGAGGTTACAAACACCAAGCACCTAAGTGGGGTCGCCGCCGGGTACAAGCATGGTGAATTGATTATTAAAGGAGATGCTGGCGACTACTTAGGCGTTCTGAATGCCGGAGCCACCATCAACCTGACCGGGAACGCCGGAAAATACATTGCGGACAATATGACTGCAGGCACAATCATCGTGGATAAAGACGCTGGACTTGGCGCCGGGATGTATTGCTACGGGGGAAACCTTGTCGTGCGCGGCGATTCCGGCGACTTTACCGGGACCATGAATAAAGGCGCTACCATCCTTGTCGTCGGCAACGTTGGCGCCGAAGCAGGCACGTACATGCTCGCTGGAGATCTGATCGTTGTCGGCAACGCCGGAGAAAATTTTGCTAATTACTTGATTCGCGGCAATGTCTTCATTGGTGGCGACTGGGAAACACTTGGCAACAATACCCTTGTCGTGCCGTTGTTGGATGAGGACATTGAAAAATTACGTGCAATTTTTAAAACCTATGACGTCGAAGCCCCTGTCACCGAGTTTAAAAAGGTCGTGGCTGCGTCAGAAAAGCCATTCTATCACTAGGAGGACATTATGTCCGTTGTCGGCGCCTTCTGTGTAAGTGTAAATCGAGAACTTTGCGTCAACGCTCAAATGCCAGGAAAGTGCGCCGTGTGCGCCGAGGTTTGCCCCCATGGCGTATATGCGCTTGACACGTTTACGGGGGTGATGCATATCCAGAACTACAATGCTTGCGTGGGCTGTCGTATCTGCTCTGAATTTTGCCCCGTGGACGCCATTCGCATTAACCCGGCAGAATCTGAATATCTCAGCCGGTTCCCCTGGACGCTATCCACGATTGAAGAAATCCACCATAAAGCCCAAACGGGTGATTACCTGCTGAGCGGTTTCGGTACTCAGCAGCCAACACCCCATTTTGACACCATCACAATCGTCCCTAGCCAAATCGCCAGCGCTGCACCACGCGATAAATATCGTGAAGAATGCGATATGGAAGTTGTGATTGGGGAGGACACTTGCGAGAAGCCTCTTCGCCTGAAGCTGCCGTTTGTATGGGCTGCGATGTCCTACGGCGCGCTGAGCAAAGAAGCCAAATTGGCGTTGGCGATTTCAGCGGCTCAAACCGGAATCGCTACCAATACCGGTGAGGGCGGACTTCTTCCTGAAGAGGCTTGGTTGTCGCGTGGCTACGCGGATAGCGACTTCACGCAAAAAGAATGGGATCCCGGCGGCCATTTGATCATTCAGTGGTCTACCGG
>DAOUDJ010000037.1:0-2690 GCA_034430795.1 Anaerolineales bacterium
CATCCGCCCCCTGAACTATGGATATGACCTCGCCATTATCGAGCTTAACAGTAATCTCCAGGCCCTTCTGGCGCGTTGCGCCCTCCTCAATGGCAGCTCCTGCTGCAGCCCCGGCAAGCCCACCAGCAACGGTGGCAACCCGCTTTCCACTGCCTCCGCCGATCGTACTGCCCAGTACTGCACCCATGAGTCCTCCAGCCAATCCGCCCAGACCTGATTTGGTTCCTTCTATTAGCACCTCTCTCACCATGATCACTTCTCCTTCATGAACCGTTTGGACTTTCTGGGCTTGATCGCGGGAGTAAACTTTACCGGACATGCTCGAAGCACACCCGGTTGCAACAAATGCTATCAAACCAAGTAGCGCTACCCCAATTCGGATTGCTTTCATCTCTCATACCTCCTCGCGTTATTTGTTTGATTAGGGAAGAGTCGATCTAACTTACAATCCTTTGTGATGAAGCATCAACCTTAAGACTTGTGCCTCATGGGCGGAGTATCTCTATTTGCGGGCGTTTCAATTCAAGGGTTTTCAACTGAGGGGATCTTTAATGCTATAACCCGATATCTTGTAGGCCCCCAAAATTGAAAAAGCGTAGATAGTGTAGATACGGGGGTCAGGCCTTGAAAATGGACAAAGGTGGACTGAATCACTATCCCACGCTTCTTGGCAATCTATTCGGCTAAGTACAAATAGCCGCTATATATCAACGGCAACACTAATCCACCGTGCGTGCGCTGGACCGCCTTTGTATATTGCTAAAGATCAGCCTCAATTGTGTCTCAACGTATTTACCAGTTGAAAAGGACGCTGAGCCCGGCGCCAAATTCGTCGACGTCGTAGAGATACCAGTCGGAATCACCCTTGTCGCCATTCTCAAATTCGACGGCTGTGTATTTGCCGTAGAGGCTAGCGGACCAATGCTTAAGAAAACGCCAGGTTAACCCGGTGTAACCGAAATAGGTACCCTCTGACCCTCCAAACCCTGCATTGAAGCGGTTGTTCCACGTCCATTTCTCTGCAAATGGAATATCAGCCGATATTCCAACTAATGCATCCGTCCAGTCCTCGTCGATATCAATACTCAGTACAGGTGTCCCGTCGATTGCAATATCAGTTTCCAGTTCATGCCTGGTATAACGCGCTCCTCCGTGTAAACCTACAATTAAGGAGGTGCCACGATAAATCGGGTAACCGACTGTCAACTCGCCGCCAGTTATGTCAAAATCAAGCTTGGAGGATATGGTCTCACCTCCTGGTAAGACACCACTTGGGTCGTCTTCTAGTTTAAGCACACCAAACGAGTATTGAATTACCCATTTGCCATCCGTAGCATACCCGCCGAACCCAAACGCTGTCTCCATAACATCGCTGATGTCATCCGGGTCAAGATCAACGTCCTGTTCAACCGGACCATCGGTAGTATTAAATCCCATGTCACCTTCGGCGTTCATCCTGAAGATTCCCGTGCCAATTCCAAACGACCAATCTGAATGCGCCACTGAACTGAGACTTATACTCAACAAACCTGCCAGTACAAAAAAGAAAAACTTCATGCGCCACGTCAATTTATTGGATCTTTTCATCTGCTTCCCCCTTTCTTATGTTGGTTTTTGTCGAAAAAAGTAATTGCCGGTTGCTCTTGGCCAATTATGTCCTCGGCCATGACCGTTTTTTGGTTTAAAGATATTGTCCAATGTCCTCATTGAGGGAATAGTAATTGGGTGAGCCCGCCATACTTTGCTAATACACTGGCGACTCAGGTTCCGAAGCTATTACCATCTCAATCCTTGGACAGGGTTTCCATCTTCTCAACCATCTTGCCCATTCACTCCTCTTGAGGGATGGCTACTTTTCCATAAGTTCTTCCTTCATGTTACCCACGAGCGATCTTTGTCAATAGAATCGACTCAAGCAGGACCGATTGCTACGGTTGATGAGGCCCAACAAACTTCAAAACAAAACTGCATGGATTTCTCATTTTTTCGGGAACAGGAACGTCAACTGAAGCCCTGCGCCCCAGATCCATCCGCGGGCGGTTGGCTCCTTGGGCGAGAAAAAAGGCTCTGTAATATATCACCGATCCCGGATTCACCCTTGCCCTCAATAGGGATGTCTTCTTGATCGATCACCGGAATGATCGTTCGAGCGATCAGATTCCATTCGTCATTGAGCGTAATCGGGATAACGGGCTGGATGTTAATCCGCCATACTGATCCCTCTTCATTCGGACCAATGTTCTCATCGTAGTTCGCCTGAATCGGGACACTGATCAGTGATGCCACGGGATTCGCCAGTTTCTTGGCCAGCTCTGCTTCTTCCTGGGCCAGTGCAGGTAACGCCAGCATTACCGCTATCAACGATATAATAACCTTCTTCATTATCGTCCCCTTATAGTTTCCTCTCCTTATATTTTTCTCGAATATATTCCATAAAATCAAATGACCCAACAATCCCGCTTCCCTTCCCGACATCAAACGGACTGAGCATTTTTTCTTTAAGTCCCTTATACACAAATTGTCTGTATTGCCTTCTGCCTTCAATTATATCTCCATTATATCTCCATTAAGATGTTGTCAATGGGAAAGTAAAAGTGTACCAATTATGGGAAAACAAAAGTGTACCACCCCGATGGGAAACAACTTGTGCCTATGAGGGTGGAGCTATCATCTCATTACCTCCCTGCTGA
>DAOUDJ010000038.1:0-19982 GCA_034430795.1 Anaerolineales bacterium
GCCTCGACTGCCAATATATTTACGGGCATCTTCCTCGTCAATAGGTTTAAATTCTGTCTGTCCGGTAGTCAAATCTACCCAGGCAACTTTGTTGCGGTAACCGCCGAAGTTCATGGCCCACTCCTTTCTCTTTCAATTGGTTGTTCGGAATTGACGGGTACTATGGGAATTCTCTCTCCCGAAGAGGCACGCTATTGGTCAATCATATGGCAGGGTTTTACGGAGTGAGTGTCGGCGATATAGCTGAGTGACATCTAAAGGATTCCCCTGACAGTTCTATTCTAGGTGAGAAATAGGGGTAAAGTCAATAGTCGTGAGCGACGCCTTGATACTCTTGGCATGTCTTATCGTAACCATAATCCTGCAAGAATCTACATTGATTTCATAATGCTGTAACAAAATCTTTGCCCCAGAAGTAGTACCAATGACAATAATATGATCTTTCATCAACACACCCCTCTCCTAGGTGGTAATGATCAAGATCACTGTCTCCCCAGAAATAGGATTGACCAGCTTCTTTTTTAATACTTCACTTTGGAATTCGGAATCAATAAGACCTGAATAATTATAGGTGCCTAATGACCAATATACTGATGCTCCATCGATTATTTGTCTCCAATTGGGAGGAGGCATCATTTTACCTTAGACAGCAAATGGGACTTGTTTTCGTCTCATTCTCACGCGTAAATATCTCTGGATGGAGTTTTTGCACCCGCCGGGCGACCAGCGCCTCTCTAAGAAAATTCCGACGGGAGACTGTATAATAAGTGCGCTGGCAAGTGTCCGAGATCGTTTCGTTCATGCATTCCCATTGGAGAAGAGCCATGTCATTTGAAAGACTATTCAACGAAGTTGTTAACTCCGGTTTATGCTGTAGCTGCGGCACCTGTGTGAGTGCATGTCCGAAGGATGTACTCGATATTCCTTTAGGTGAAGTTGAACCAGAGGGTGTGTCAGATGACTGCACGGATAAGTGCACCATCTGCTACGAAGTTTGCCCGGGCCGAGATCTGCCTTATTCTGAAATGGAAGAGATGATCTTCGGTCGCAAACGAACACATGACCCGGTTGAGCAGATGGTGGGTATCCATAAATATCATATGGTCACCCATAGTGTGGACCGGACGATTCGCCAAACGGGCGTAGCCGGCGGCTCGGTCAGTACGCTCCTCATCCATGGCCTGGAAACCGGTTTCCTGGATGCCGCCATTGTGGCCGGATACGATAGGGACAAGCCGTGGCAGGTTCGTCCCTATGTGGTTACGAACCGTGATGGTGTCCTTGCAGCGGCGAGGTCCAAATACGGGGTCTGTTCGATCAATACGCTCTTGGCTGAGGCGACGAAGCAGTACGAGAGGGTCGGCGTGGTGGCTTTGCCGTGTCATGTGTGGGGGATACGAAAACTCGCCATGAATAACCTGGCCCCGAAGATCAGCAGCCGGATCAAGATCATTGTCGGTCTTTATTGTCTGGCGCAGAACTACTCCCTGGCTGCGGAATATATGATCACCCAGCGCATGGGGGTCAAACTAGAGGATGTGGCTGAATTTCAATACCGTGGCGGTGCCGACTTTGGGGGAGGGACCTGGGTCAAGACCAAAGATGGCGAGGAGAAGACCATGGGTCTTCTGGCCAATTGGGGTATGGTGCCCACCGTTTTCATCGGTTATCAGATGGAGCGCTGCTTTGTTTGCCACGACCATGTCGCCGAGCTGGCTGATCTTTCCTGTGGAGATGTATGGGGTCGCCATGAGGAACTGGAAAAAAAGAGTCCCTACGGTTGGACCGGTATTTTCGTTCGAACCGACGTAGGGGAAGAGATCCTAGAGAGCGCCATCAAAGCGGGTGTTCTCTATGCAGAACGGGACGATAACATGATCGAGTACTACCCCACCAATCCCGGCCACTCAAAAAAGCGCTTCGCCAATCCAAAGCGGATCGAATACCGAAAGCGCTATGGATGGCCGGTGCCCAATGTGACCTAATAGGCGTAGTGACCTAAAAAGGATTATGTCTACACTTTTATGTCATTTATTGGGGATAACTGTCGCCTACAGGCAGGTTATAGACGATAATGTCAGATCCGGTATTTCCGAGCATACAAAAGGATATACTAATATTGAAAGTTGTCCAAATACTGTTAGGTCACACTATTGATACGCATCTAGTGAGAATCGGGAATGGGGTTAGATATATTTTCCGAAGAAGGCCTGAAGTTAGTTTCCGATTGCGCTAATAAATAGAATCTATTGTTGGGGGAATCGAAGCTTCGGGTTGAGACCAAGTTGCGATTCATCCAAGCAAGAGGTCTTCTTGGATGCGCGAACCGGGGCATTTATAGGCGGGGAAATGGTGAAGTAAGCGTCGACGACTGAAGGCTGCATTCCACCAGCATCTAGCTCCCCTGAACCATTTTCCGAATGCCTTCAACGATTTCCGGGTTGGCCAGTGTGGTTACATCACCTATGTCCCGTCCATTCGAGATCGCTGCAAGCACACGGCGCATAATCTTGCCAGAACGAGTTTTGGGCATGTCAGGGACGATAAATACGTGCTTCGGCCGAGCTATTTTCCCGATCGCAATCTCAATGGCCTTTGTGACGGCATCTTCGATGTCGCTGCTGGGCTCAAGACCTGGTTTAAGAGACACATAAATATCGGGTACCCGGCCCTTTATCTCATCTGCCAGGGGTACGACCGCAGCTTCGGCTACTTCTGGGACATCGAAACAAGCGGATTCTAGCTCCTTTGTACCCAGTCGGTGACCGGCAACATTGATGACATCGTCAACCCTGCCCAATATTCGGTAGTATCCATCCTCAGATTGCGTGGCGGCATCGCCTGCGAAGTATGGCCAGTCACGCCAATCCTTGCTTCTCTTGTTTTTGCAGTATTTGGCGTAGTAGGTCGAAACGTACCGCTCCCGATCTCCCCATATTGTCTGGAATGCACCTGGCCATGGGTTACGGATGCATATGTTCCCGGCCCTGCCAGAGCCCTCTTCGACCTCATTCCCATCCTCATCGTAGATAACCGGATGGATACCTGGCACACCGGGACCAGTACTCCCGGGCTTCATCGGTCGAATCGCTGGCACAGTGCTGCAGAGGAACCCACCATTTTCTGTTTGCCACCATGTGTCAACGATCACGGCCTTGCCTTTGCCGACCACATGGTAATACCATCGCCACACCTCTGGCTCTATGGGTTCTCCCACGGTCGTCATGTGCTTGAACCGGTAGTTGTATTTTTCAGGCTCGTCTGGACCGGCTTTCCTCAGCATTCTTATCGTTGTTGGCGCAGTGTGGAATATGTTCACTTTAAGTCGCTCGGCGATTCTCCAAGGGCGCCCTGAATCGGGGCAGGTGGGTACGCCTTCGTACATTACGGTGGTTGCGGCAAGGGCCAGCGGACCATAGACGATATAGGAGTGACCCGTAATCCACCCTATGTCGGCCATGCACCAGTAGACATCCTCCGGTTGAATGTCCTGCACAACCTTTGACGTACCTGCAACATAGGCAAGGTAGCCACCTGTGCTATGCTGGCATCCTTTAGGTTTTCCCGTTGTCCCACTCGTGTACATGAGAAAGAGAGGCGCTTCAGCCGGCATAGGCACGGGATCGACTCTCTTGCCGGCATATTCCTTGAGCAGATCCTCCATAAAGTAGTCACGACCTTCTACCATCGGTGCCTCAGAGACGTACTTCCCTGGATAACGTCTCCAAACCAGAACTTTGTCGACAGTTTGACCCTCGATTTCCGCCACCTCAATGGCTTGCTCAGATTTGACTTTATGATCGAGCAGATTACCGGACCTGAAGTAGCCATCAATGGTTACGAGCACACGGCTTCCAGAATCCGCGATCCTTTCACCGCAAGACTTGCCACTGAATCCTCCAAATACCACAGAGTGGATTAGGCCAAGTCTGGCACAGGCGAGCATCATGATCGCGAGTTCCGGAACCATCGGCATATGAAGCGTCACTCTGTCGCCAACCTCGAGCCCGGCAAAGTCTCGAAGAAGCGCTGCGATCTCATTTACCCTGACGTAAAGCTCCTGATAAGTGATGGCCACATGAGGTTCATCCTCTGGTTCCGGCACGTAGAGAATGGCTGCTTTGTTCTTATGCTTCGGCAGGTGTCTATCAATACAGTTGAACGACGCATTTATCTTGCCACCGACGAACCATTTCCAGTGCGGAGGATCGCTGGTATCAAGCGTGGTATGCCAATACTGATACCAGCTAAGCAAATCAGCATATTCTTTGAAACACTCAGGGAAATTCTCCAAGCTAAAGCGTTCATAGATGGCATGGTCAGTCGTGTTTGCCTGAGCGATAAATTTCGTCGAGGGGTGGAAATACTCCTCTTCTTGCCAGTGAACCGCGATCTGTGCCTCGCTAACTTCCACTGAGTCTTTGTCGCTCATAATGTCACCTACCCTTCCTGGAGACCAGACTTGATCGGAAGTACTGCTTCAGCTTTGGGCTTGGGCCGTACAATGGGCGTGTTCGCTATTCTATACCAAACGATAGAGCGAGTCTACCTGCGAGGCAGCAGCCAGTCTTTTCTGAGGGAGGACGCTCAGTTTCTTTCCTTTGGCCCACCGGGAGAGTAGTGTCGGCCGCTCAGCCAGACAGCTTAAGACACCCGCCGACAGTGGAGTAATTGTGTTTTCTCTCGGACGGGTGTATATTGCATCCAGAAAGTAGCCTCGCTGAATCCAGGCGTCGGGAACCATCCCGAAAAGCGGCTAATCACACCCCCATGCCATTCGGCTGTGCCTGCGGCTCGAGACTTCGGCGTGAGCGGCTCGACCGAGTTCGCCAAGGGCTCACAAGCGTGTCTGACTCTGTCGTGCCACCTTAGGTTGTACCGGGTGATGCTTCCCGAAGATCCGCCTCAGCTGGCTGTTCGGATTGGTGCTTGGAGACCGGTAGGAGTGAACTCATGCAAGTCCGACTGTATGCGAATCTGCGTCAAATCGCGGGAACGCGCGAGGTGGAGATACCCGTCGAGGGCCAACAAGCCGTAGGCGATGTGCTGCATGCATTGGTTGAACGCTATCCGAGACTCAGCGAGGCGATTTGGAATGCCGACGGTTCTTTGGCCGGGCACGTGGCGGTGGTGCTCAATGGCCGCGATGTTCGTCACCTGGCCCGTGTGGATACGCCTCTCTCCGATGACGACAGCCTGGCCTTGTTTCCCCCGGTGGTGGGAGGGTCGGATGGGGACGCAGCCAGCGGGACCACATTGAGCGACCTGGAGGATGAGGGAGCCTGAGCGGGAGGGCCTGCTCCTCATCCACCATAAAGTAACGGTTCCGGCGGGCCAATTAGCCCGCCGGTGTACGTAACTTTGCTATAGCGATGAATTTAACTGCTGGGCTAGATTATCTCCAGCTCCTTGAGCTTGCTTTCAGGCGCTACACCGTTCTCCCAGCCGCGTTCTTCGTAGTATTCGGCCAGCATTTCGTCCAGCTCACACACTTGGCCCTTGGAGCCGGGGCCGTCGGAGGCTTCCTTCAAGAACCGTTCTGGCAGGTAGTCTGAGCCCGCGCCTAGCCGAATGCATTCCCATTTCTGGCAATCTCAATCGTATCTGAGTTCAAGTTCAATCGGTCGGCCTTCAGCCACTTTCGGCAGGCTCAGCGGCCAGGGATGAGACCAAGCGATTATTTTTCACCGCGTATCCCTGGTCCGCTGCAACGAGAGTCTATGTGAAAATCCGAAAATTTTACACTAATGGGCAAGCACTAAACTCTTCACGTCACTCGGACGTAGCCTAACGCTTCAGGGTCTAGACAGACTTTAGCAAACTATCCTTAACGTTCCATCATGACTCAATTCCAGCTTCTTCTAGAAATCTTCTTACGGAGCGCACCATACTCTTTGATGCCTCTTTTTCTGGATGGTGTCGATGAAATGCGATGCTGTTAGATAAGGTCGGACAAACCAATGAGAAATTACGGCAACCAAACAGCTTGGTTGATACCTCGACCCAGATCACCCTGCTTGAACGAATTAAAGTCAGGGTAGGATGCAGTATACAGGGATCCATCTCTCAAAACGATGATCAGGTTTTCGCCCGTCACCGGGTCCCAAATCAGCACATCGACTCTTCCATCCATGATGTGTTGCCATTCACCGCCCGGGATGCGGACTTCGACTCGACTCTTTTGATCTTTAACCTCCCAGGCCTCGAACCCGAGGGGCGAGATCGCCGGATTATAGGAATAATCATAGACCGGTGGGTAATAGCGTGTTTCTCCATCCGGTGACAGCAACACTTCCGGATATGCCTCGAAAACTTGGCTCTCTGGCAACCACTCGATGCCCCAAATGCGCTCATCCACTACTCTAACAAGAGAGTTTTCATTTAGAGATAGGAGATATGCCCCGTCTTCCAGGGAGTCTGGACAATCGCCGTGTCCTGCAATTAATAGGGTGTCGGTCTCCGGTGAAAAATCGATGTAATAGGCAAAGCTTTGCTCCATGAGGGGGGTGGATTCGCCAGTGGCGACATCGATGCTTCGAAGGTTCTGAGCCCCACAGTCCTCGCTGTTATCGAAGGTAATGTAATGCGAGTCATCTTGCCAGCCCACAAAATGCAAAGCAACACCCTCTGGCTTTGGTTGGATAATGATCTCGCCACTGGAAGCGTCCACAGCCCAAACGCCATCAAACCGATTGTGGCCTCCAATGGCACCCCCGAAAGGTTGAACCCAGCTGACGCCATAATGCAGAATATAACGACCATCGAGTGACCAGCTCGGCGATACGGCCTGCGAATAACCATCTGTCAATCGGGTAACTTCCTTTGTTTGTGTATCGTACAGATACAGGTCAGATGTTGGACCCTCGATGGCAGCAGTGAAGGCCAGCAAGCGACCTTCTCCGGGTTGCCACGCTACACTGTCGTAGTCAATGATCGCATATAGGGCGAATGCTTTCGGGGAGGTATTTTTGATATTCTCCTCACGGGATAGAGCAAGCACCTGAGCGACTGTTTCCCTTTCACCACTCGGGATCTGAACGATCACAAGATTCAATCCATCATCGCCAGTTTCTAAGAGCGCTATCTTATCCCCGCCAGGAGAGATGGCACGGCGCAAATCACCCCGATTCTCGTGCGCAGAAAGCTGAACAGGAGAGCTGCCCAGCGCATTGGTAATCCAGACGCCACTTCCCCCCTTAAAAACAATGTAGCCGCTGGCACTTAATCTTGTCGCAGCGAGCTCCTCCGTGGAAGGAGATGCGGGTTTTTCTGTGGGCAAAGATAGGTCAGGTGTAGCTAACAGAGATTGCTCGATTTGCGCCTGCGTACGAGTGGCCTCTGAATCTACATCACGGCTTGGATTCGAACCGCATGATGTTATTAAAAGGAGTATAAGGAACATGATTCCGGGGATGAGGCGGCGAGTCATGGATGACCTCCTGGATCGATGGTTGTTTGTTGATGGGATAGTATCCCTAATCCCCTTGAGTGACAATAATAGGCGAAGACACTCTTCCATTATTCTTGGACCCAAAAGTCCGAGACCGGTGAGAAAATCTCCGATCGAATCTCCGAGGTCCCACGACGTCAGCTTTCTATGGAGGATGAACCGCTAGCGCTTTCTCTTCGATCCATGGCGATAGTTTCCGGCGGTAAATCTCCTACAGGGACTGAAAACTCTAACGGGTTTTGCCCGCTGTTATCATTGGCGGTGATGGAATGGCTGAGCTGGCGGATGGTAATTTCTTCGCCGTCAACTACGGCATAGAATCTCAACTCGACCGTATTGAGGCTGCCCTTTGTAAGGCGCAATTCGAGCGTTCCGGCGCCAGCGCTTGCATCGATCTGGATTTTAACCCGTACGGTGATTTTCATCCCTGCTTTGGCATTATCGAGAGATTGACCCATATCAATGGTGAGAGAGCTCGCTGGCGAAACGCTGCAGTTCAACCCCATCAACTCCATATTCCGCCATCCATTTAAAATGGCGCAGAACCGTCAGTGGATTGTAGGCGGAGTATGCGAAAAGGGGCTTGCCGCGCATGTCCTGCAATGTTGTTGGGCAGAGTTCTCCCTCGGTGAGTTCGGAGGTATCCGGCCAGAAATCTACGTCCGGCCGGGGGCCGCTGAACCAATGAAACCAGTCGTTCACCTTGGATCCATCCTCTGGACAGAAGTACCATCCCTGGTAGCCAAAGATGACTTTTCCATTCAAGGTTGAAGCATCCACAACGCCATAGGTGTTCGGGGGCAGAATGGCTGGTGCCGGCGTTGGATTGATCGTCTCAATGGCGAGAGGGAACTCTGTTGAGGTTGGCGCGAAAGTTTAAGTTGTCGGGGGAATGGTTGTGGCGGAAAGTGTTGGGCTGAGTGGGGTAGTCGTACATCCAACGAGAACAAGCAGAAATGTTCCAGCACAGAGGCGCAGCCTGTTCATTCCCGTATCCTCCCAGATCTTGAAGCAAATTAGCGATCAGACAAGGGAAGTTGCCCGATCACAGCTTCTCGATGATCTTACATCTCGAAATCGATAATTGATACCAACAATATTTGGATGGAGGCTCACGCCCTCACAACCCCCCCTTATTGAGAAGCCTGCTTGCACAAGAGTTTAAACCCGCCTATAGTTTATCCAACTTACCCGTTATTTATAGTCACAACGATGGATGGGAAGCCAGAAGACCACAGTATCGGAACACTCAGAGTGGAGGCGGCGATGCAACACAATAGGAGATTAGCAAACAACAACCCGCGCGGACAGAGATCGACGCATATCCTCTTCATCATCGTGCTTTGCTCCCTCATCCTGAGCAGCTGCAGCAGCACCGGCACGTGCGTCGGCTTGGGCGGGGATGTGCTGCTCTCACCGGTCTGCAAGGATGACTGGACCAGGGCTGAATGCGGCGAGTGGGATGCCGAGGAAATTAATGATGCAAGTTGGAAGTTCAATGGAGGCAAAACCTGCGAAGGGCTTGGATACACCGATCGCTGCTCGGATGGCAGCTTCCGTTTGCCAGGGGGATGCTGATTTATATAAAAGCCGTGTCGTCAAGGTTTTCTGCATACACTATTAGCTGCTCAATCCTGGATGCTTAAAGCTTCACCAAAATTGCGAGGAATCAATAATGACTACCTCTAGGCCGTATCGACTGCTGCAGCTGTTTCTTCCTCTTATCTTCCTCTCAGCCTGCGGTGGGGATGCAGGAATGACAGATGCACCAGCTCCTTCGCCAACCCCGCTCCCATTCACTCCCACAGATTCCCAGGACATAGATTTGCTGCCTCCTGAACCGACTCCAGACATCTCACAATACTTGATCGGCGAACCCATCCCGTTTTTCCCTGCGGGCCAAGCGATCACGATCAGCTTCGTCGGCAGGGCTCGATGGGCTGTCGGATCAGTAGAGCGGGAGAGCGATCACATCTTTCGATACGTGTCCAACAACCTCTTTACCGATGTGACTCCACCAGAACCTCAACCAGGCCCGGACGAGCCGATAAAACATGCCAGTGTATTCTTCCTCGAAAGGGAAAAAGCCTGGGTGGCGTACTCGACTGGGCCCGGAACACAACAAACGCATGTGATTGTTTGGAGGATGGTGGATCGGTTCCCCATTGCGTGGGCGCCGGCGCTCATTGAAACAAGAGGCAGTATTGCCGGGGTAGAACTCTATTTTCTTGATGGAGACCATGGGTGGTCATTGATAACATTCGATGAGGGCGGGATGAACAAGCAGTATGTCGCGCTTTACAGGACGAATGACGGCGGCGCCACCTGGGATTTCTTATTTGACCCCATGGAGGGATCCCAGATTCAATCCTGCCCAAAAACCGGTCTCGTGTTCGAGAACCCCCAGGAAGGGTGGCTAACAAGAGCTTGCAAGGGATTATATGATTCAGTTTTCATCGACCGGACTAAGGACGGGGGATTAACCTGGGATCAGATCAAGCTTCCAGCCCCTGACGACGCTCCCGACCTTTTTAATTCTGAGGGCTACTGCGATCTTATCAACCCACGATACTTCCCTCCGTATGAAGTAGTTTTCACGGTTGATTGCATCACTCAATTCCAACCTGCGGTACATGTCTCGTACCTATACTCGACAAAGGATGGCGGAAAGAATTGGACGATGGTCCCTATCCCTGGAGGGAAACTTTATTTCATCTCCCGCTTTATCGTATATTCCATCGATCGAGAGATCTATAAAACCGAGAACGGAGGCCTGGATTGGACCCGGGTCCGGGCGGTGGACTGGGATGGGCAATTCAATTTTTCCAATGAAGACAGGGCCGAAGCGGCTGTCCGCAAAGGCACAGAAAGAGCATATGTCCAGACCTATGATGGGCTTCATACGTTCTTCGAGTTGAACCCCGTAGTCCATCACGCACAGCCGACGCGGGAACCTGCCGAATAAGCAAGTACGGGTGGTCTTGCTGGAAGATCGAAGGCTTACGCCACAGCGGCACCTTGCCAGCGATTATCAGCTAATCTCGGGCATGGCGCAGGTCGGATTTTTTCACATGGCGAGCAGCCGATGACAGATCACAGTCTAAGGAGATGCTGATGGATGCCGATCAAAAACTCATCGCCAGGGCCAAGTTCATACTCTTGAGTCTAATGATGATCCTCTTCACCGGGTGCGTCCAGGCAGAGCAGGGAACATTCTTGATTGCAACAAGCACCGCACCTTCGAAGCAAACTCCAACGCAGCCAGCCAGACCTTCCCCCACCGCCAGCAGCAAAGTCAAGTCCATTATTAATCTGAACTACGCCTTATCACCGGCGGATTATGGTCTGACAAACACCGGGCTATACTGCGTCACATGGTCACCGGATGGCCGCAAGATCGCGACCGGAGATCGCTTGGGATCGTTGATCGTCTGGGATCCAATTGCGGGAAACCTGATCCATCATTTATCGGGTGACCGCATCACCCTGGATTGTGATTGGTCTGGCGATGGAAGTGTCTTGGTAAATGCATCAGGTCCAGACATTTGGACCTGGGATCCGGAAGCCGGAGCTCCTATCCTGAGAATGCGCGGAATTGGTGGCCGCATCAAAGGCGTTCGGGTTTCTCCGGATAGCAGCAAAGTTGCCACCTGGGCATTGTATGAAAAATCTGGCAGGATTTGGGCACTCGATAGCGGAGAGCATCTTTTCGCCCTTCCGCATATGGCTGAACTGATAGAGCTCGCATGGTCTCCCGATAGCTCAACCGTTGCCTCGGCGGTGAATGGCCCTCGGGCACAGGTGTGGGATGTCAGCGATGGCCAGGTAATAGCAGCATTAGAGCATGATGGTAACGTAAATGACCTCGCCTGGTCTCCGGATGGATCCCTCCTTGCAGTAGGGCATGACTCGGGCCTATCAATTTGGGATCCCCGAAAATGGGATGATGGAAAGCCTATGACACTTGATGTCGACCGAGGCAGTTATATTGCATGGTCCCCTGATGGCAGCAGGATTGCTGTGGTCACTGATGCCTTATTCTCCGCCCAGGTTGAGATCTGGGAGGTTGAGACCCAATCCCGCCTGTATGATTTAGTCTCTCCTTCTACGACCTTATTCGATATTGCCTGGTCCCCGGATGGCCGTTGGCTGGCCGCAGGGTTCAATAATCACATGGTAGCAATTTGGGACATGGACACCGGTGAATGGTCTGGTGTAGCACGACATGAGGCCGAGGATATAAATAAGGTAGCCTGGTCTCCAGATAGCAGGACATTGGCCTCGGTTGACGCCAAGGGAAATCTTTTCTTATGGAGAATTTCAGACTAAGCCTGATACAGCCTCTCTAAATCCGCCAATTTATGGCTATATATTATTAAGCTCGTCCGAACAATAGACGGAGTCGTGACCTGGGCACTCCCAGAGCCACGCCTCCGCGCCACACAACAGAGGGTCGATCGTCCCGTTTGTGGGGATCACCTGCAAATGCACTGAGACCACCGGGAATAACCCAATGTGAGAAACCGATTCCCTGGCTCGCATTATTCGACGGAGCTCAATCCTCAACCCTGGACTGTGTTGTATAGATCGTTGATCATCGGGGTCATCTCCTGGTCGATCTCATCAACGGATGCTTCGCTCAAGCCTGAGTCCATGCTCGCGTTCACAATGTTCGACAATAGATTGTTGAACGTGCCGCAGGCCCCGAGCAACGTGTCCAGGACCTCAGCCGATCCGATCTTGCCGTCATCAATCGGATCCAGCAACTCGATCAACGTCCCCGTCTGTGTTTCCAATTGCAGCATGAAGGGTGCGACGGCTTCACTCGGAACCGGGCCTGAGGCGAATCCACGCACAGCGAAGCCGATGAAATCACTTTCCGCATCCAATTCGAATAGGGCCCGGTCGAGATCGATCTGCCCTTCTCCATACTTGAAATGGGTTTCGAACATCAATTGACACGAAGTGAATAGGAGCATGGCGTTGCTGATCGCCGGCCGCCACTCATTCTTCAGTTCCTCCTGCACATTTACAGGCGGTTGACCCTGTTCTGCGGTGCTCTCATCCGCAGGGGTCTTTGCGCAGCGAATGCCGTAGTGATCGAGCGATAGATGCGGGACGACTGGTAAGCGGATATTAGCGCGCAAGAAATAACCATAGGTGTACCATGAACCCCCGCGCGCTACTCGATAGGTTTCTCCATATTCGCTTGAGCTGGAAGAGTCGCCACCGGGATAGGCATCGTACCAGTCTGCCGTCCATTCGATGACGTTACCGGCCATATCATAGAGCTTGTAATCATTTGGCAGGTAGCTTCCTACCGCTTCGGTATCGGTATCGTTGCATACATCCTCATCGTCGAATTTCGCACCATTGAAGGAGCCCGGATTACAAACGGGGTCGCTGCTGCCCCACGGGAAGGGATCGCGGTCCCCGCGAGCGGCTGTCTCCCATTCAGCTTCAGTCGGTAAACGTGCGCCCCGCCAGTTGCAATAGCTATTGGCGTCTTCCCAGCTAGCGTAGATCACCGGATAGTCATCGTAGACTGGGTCTCCATAATAGGAGGACCGGGTCGCGGAGCTTGCCAGGTCAGGCGGACTGCAGACACCAGCATCGACACACTCCGCATAATGAGCATTGGTGACTTCAAACTGATCGATCATAAACTCGTCAAGCGTTACCTGATGAACCGGTGTTTCATCGACGAACCATTCAAGCAAGCAATCATCGCGATACTTGAGGCATATCTCGAGCGATTGCTCTGGCTTTCCACCGACCTCATACTTTCCCCCCGGGATTCGTATCATCGATACTCCAAAGGCGTCGAGTTGCACGATGGAAACTTCTTCCGGGGTAGGGGTTGCACTTGGTACATCCGTGGCAACACCTGAATCCGGTAAATCCGGGAGCAAAGCCAAATCAGCATACAAATCGGGTGAAGGCCAGAGCACAACAGTGCCGTCCATTGATCCAGAAGCAAGTAGATCGCCGTCTGGTGAGAAAGCCACACTCGTGACGCGTTCGCTATGGCCCTGCAAGCTCAAAGGTGGCTTAATGCCATGTAGGTCCCAAACCAGTACCGAACCATCCACTAGGCCTGTGGCCATCAAACGACTGTCTGGAGAGAAGTCCATGCTAGTCGCATAGGTGCCACGATCCTGGGTTTCCACGAGTTCACCACTGTTGACCTCCCACAAATTTACAGTGTCGAAAATTGGCCCTGTAGCAAGGAGACGGCCATCAGGGGAGAAGGCCACACTTAAAACTTCGCCCGAATCCCCTCCAAGAGTCCTAACCAGCTCGTGGGTGGTTACGTCCCAGATCTTGACACTGCCATCAGAGGAACCTGATGCCAAGTAATCACCATCGGGAGAAAACGCCACGCTGTTGACATAGTCCGTATGACCCTCTAGTGTGGCAACCAATTCGCTGGTGGCGACATTCCAGATTTTTAGACCAGGTTTCCTACCCATCTCGCCAGATGCTGAGGCTAACAGCCTCCCATCGGGTGAGAATGCCACACTCCGCACCCAACTCTCATGTCCCTCGAGCGTTGCTGCAATTTTTCCTGAGTTTATATCCCAGATTAACACGTTGTCATAATTGTCAACCAACCCGGCAGCCAACCAGCGACCATCTGGCGAGAAGGCCACACTAAGTACCCGCTTCTCGTGTCCCGAGAGAGATTGCAGCAGTTCCCCGCTGGAGACGTCCCATATCCGGATCTCATCCGAGTTATCGCTACCGATATCGGGATCCCATGATCCTGTGGCTATCAAACTGCCGTCCGGTGAGAAATCCACGCTCGTCACTTCGTCTCCAAAAACATCCAGAATCACCCTGGATGCCTCGACTGCAGTCGGAGAGGCCATTTCTGCTGTCGGTGATGGTAATTGAGACTGGGTAGGTTCAGCTTGCCCACTGCAACCTGCCAGTCCAATACAGATGAGCAAGGGAAGAAAGCGGATTGATTTATTTGGCACGATAGCCCTCCCGATACTATATCTCTCTCCGCAGCAGCCAGCTGGACGATGACGTGCGTCCTTCCGGGACAAATCCACCATAACGGAGTATCTGCAACTGTGTGCTCGTACTAGATCATCAGAGAGTTTTGAGATAATTTTCATAAGAACACACGCAATATGATACAACGGAAATTCCCACAGCGCACGTTGTAACTCAGTGTGGGGCTGAAAAGCGAGGATGGCGAAGACTTCCATCAATATCGTTGTTAAACTCCTGAAAAGTCAGCCGATCGATACAATCTTGCGTCAGGTCATCAATGAGTGAATAACGCTTAAGCAGACCAGTTTGGTGGGCAAAGTTGCATTCGAATTTAAAACGCATATAGTTTATCCAACTTACCTGCAATTTGAGAAGATCCACACGAAATAGAAGATTCGGAAGAAGCTCTAAAAATGGAGGCTGCTATGCGACTGCACAAGAGTTCAGCAAGATCCATTTCCCAGAACAGGAGAGCGTCGATTGTCGTTCTGGTCATCGTACTCAGCTCCCTCATCCTGAGCAGCTGCAGCAGCACCGGGACGTGCGTTGGCTCGGGTGGGGATGTACTGCTATCGCCTGTTTGTAAAAATGGTTGGACCAAATCAGAGTGCAAAGAGTAGGATACAGAGGAAATAAATGATGCGAGTTGGCAATACGGTGGAGGTAAGACCTGCGAAGGGCTTGGATACACGGATGCGTGTTCTGATGGGAGCTATCGTTTGCCCGGGGGTTGCTGAATCAACCAGGATTCCACCGTTGTGGGGTTTCACTATGATCTTCGATCAATCCGTGAGAGATGCAGCCCGGTCCCCGAACGGGGAAAATATTTTCTTCTTCAGTGATGACGGGCTTTATGTCGCATATAACTCGGAATATATCCCTGTTCTCATCGATTCGGGTTTTCATCCTCGCGAGTTCGAGTGGGGTTTCGAATGATTCTCATTTCCAAGGGACCAGCCTGTTGACCGCCGCCAGTGTCTCATAGGAGCAAAGTCTCCGGGAGGTAGCCATGGCATGTAAGGTTCGGGTCACATTTACCTTGAGTTTCTTGACTCTGCTCGTATGGGGGTGTGGCTCGTCCCCGACTGATACGACAAAGGCGAGTGAGACAAACACTTTACAACCCGAGCCCGATCGAGCTCTGGCTTCCACAGTCGCCCCTTTACCGACAACATCGGAAGGGCTTTCTCAGACTCCCGAGGCTGGTGCAATAAGAGCTCCCTCACTCACGCCGACGCTTGGTCCCCAGGTAACCCGAACGCCAGGGCAAGCTGCGGAATGTCCAGAGATCACCTCGGGAAAAATAGAGCTCACATCCTCGGCTCCAGGCGTCTCTGTGGTAGAGATCTTTGAGCAGCAGCTCCTGACCTACCTAAACTCTGGGGGTAGCTCATCAACGCTGCAAGAAGCCCTCAGCGATCTCACCATGTTGGACGGCGCCTGGGAAGCGAGGGCACAGGTCGAGATGGTTGACGTGACGGGGAACTACACACCAGAAGTGTTGATCGATTTGTCGTTTTTTGAAGCGGGGCAATACTTCGAAGGTGGCTTGTTCGTCTTCAGATGCGAGGATGGGCACTATGTCGGCGGTGCGCTTTTTTCAACTGCCGGACAAGTGCAATCAGGAGGGGAACCTGATGGCATCCTCGGTATCCTTGATATGAACAACGATGGCGTACCGGAGATTGTGCATTCCCACATATCGATTGCCGGCACACATGGCTACTTTACAAGGGAATTCAGAATCCTTGAATGGGATGGGCAGGAGTTCGTTGATTTGATTCCAGAAGATGAATATGGGTTCTATGCTCAGGCAGACACCGGTGATGGCGTGATTAAGGATTTCGACGGAAATGGAACCAAGGAACTGATATTGTCAAACTCGCCAGGCGAGGCCTACCCGGATCTCGGTCCCCAGCGATCTCGAACAGATATTTGGGCATGGAATGGGTATCAATTCGTTCCGGAACGATGGGAGTACACCGAGCCCGAATTCCGCATCCACGCAATTTGGGATGGGGATGACGCTACTCGCTTTGGCGATTACGCAGATGCGCTGGCCTTTTATCAACAGGGAGTTTTTGACACCGAGCTGTTTGGTTGGACCAGTGGTCAGTTGTGGCCGGATGAAGCCTACAATGGTGGTCCAACCCCAGCGCCTGATCCAGAGGAATGGCCGCGTCTGAACGCATACGGTCGCTACCGCATCATGCTGCTGCACGCGATCCAGGGTTATCAGCCGGAGGCGCAGATTGTCTATGACACACTCCAGGAGAATTTCCCTGATGGATCCGTCGGGAGCCAATATGCCGAACTGGCGCGCATCTTCTGGAAAGAATATAGCTCGATCGGAGATGTCGAGCTGGCATGCGCCAAGGCCATTGAGTTCGCAAAATCCCAAAGCTCGATCATTCTGACGCCTCTTGGAAAACGATTCTATGGCAGTGGCCAGCGCGAGTACACGCCGGAGGACGTTTGTCCATTTAGGTAGCTAGAGAAACTCTCACGCGGCTGGCGCATACCTACTGCAGTGTGGATGCCATGATTTCCTCGGAACCCAGCGGCCAGGGATAAGGTTATTCAATATCAAATCGCCGCGTATACCTGGTGGGTTCGAAAGAGAACTTAGGTGGTTCTATATCACATCACATAAGCGACAACATACCCAAGGAAAAGCTCATTACTTTAGATATCTCTTTCCGATAAACCCAACAATTTGATGAGGAATGAACAGTGTTTCTGATTAACCCAAATAGATAACCACCCCACTTGAGCAGCAGATTAATTATGAAATCGGACAAGCATGAACCACTGGTTCCGATTACTCGTAAAATCCAACACTCTTTGATGTATCTAAAGATTAGTTAAAAATGCAAATGGAGAGTGAATGACCTTCGACCTATGATTGCCCTCCATCTTTTTCTGATCAGGTCATTGACCTCAGATTGGAATACTTCTCAAACCAATTGGCAACCTCATCTATCGTGGTTCTCTTCTGTGCAATCTGCATTGTCAGGTCGAGGAGCTCCTGATTGGAGGCAGTAACCACATATCCGTTCAGTGATAGGAATAAAACCGCTGCTCCAATTCCGGTGCGCTTGTTCCCATCCACAAATGGATGATTGTTAATCATCGAATCAGACAGTGCCGCTGCTTTTTGGTACATTGTCGGGTGCAAATCTTTCCCCTCAAACGTCGCCTGGGGACGCCCGAGTGCAGAGAGCAACAGTCCCATATCTCGGACGCCATGACTGCCACCTGTTTCTTCGATGAGACGTGCGTGAAGAAAGAGAACTTGATGTGGGGAAAGATACTTCATGGTGCTCGAGCAAGTTCCTCAAGCGCCACGCGGTACTCTTCAATAAAGCGATCGACCTGGGAGGCAAAAGCCCCATCCACCCCGTCCAGTGAACCCTCAACTGGAGAGATTATGAGTACACCCTGCTCTTCGTTAACCTGAACTTCCACTTCAGTCCCCTCTCGCATCCGAAGCTGATCAAGCGCATCTTTCGGAAGTGTGACGACCAGGCTATTGCCGGTTCGATAAATTTTCCTACTCATAAAATTCCTCTGATGTAGATATGATGTATTTACATTCGTAGTATATACGGGGTAAATACAACTGTCAATGACAAGGTAAGCTCTCAAGGCTCCAATTTAACCAAACGCACCATAACTTGACAATGTTAAGTTAGAACTTATGTTCGATTGTTAATTTCAAAAGTGTATATGAAGATTGGTAACGCCCTCCCTCCAATATAGAGGGAACGATCATCAACGTCTTTTAGAAAAACAAAGGAGCGTTACCATGAATAAGTCTAGCGCAACGAAGCCGCAAAGCAAAGCATTTTCCGAGTCGAATTTGAAGGATTACAAACGGTGGGGCTTGCCATATGAAGAGGTGATCAAACTGGCAGAAATGTTACAGAACCTGTGCATGCGATTTCGGGATTGTTTTGCAACACAGACAAACAACAAAAGCAACTACGCAGGGGTATATCTTCGGGGCCTGCTGTGTCTGGAAACCAAGCGCAACTTCGCCAATATAGCTCGTCGAGTGATTGGTTCGCAAGATGATGGGCAAAACTTACAGCAATTCATGTCGGATTCTCCGTGGTCTGGCAAAAAAGTATTTGCACAAATTCAAGAAGAGATCACCCAACGGCCAGAATTGCACGGAGGTATGTTGAGTTTAGACGAGAGCGGCGTAGCCTGCTCCGGTAAACAAAAAGCAGGAGCTGCCCGGCAGTATCTTGGCAGAGAAGGCAAGGTTGATCTCGGGCAGGTGTGTGTGGGACTGAGCTATTACAAGGATGGTATCTGGTCATTGGTGGATGCGGAACTCTACTTGCCGGAAAGTTGGTTCAGCGAGGAGTATGCTGACCTGCGTAATCGCTGGCATATTCCTGAAGAGCGAGCTTTTCAGAGTAAGACAGCCATGGGTTTAGAGATGATAAAGCAAGCCAGAAAGGGGGGATTGCCCTTTGATACCATAAGTTGCGATAGTTTTTACGGCAGAGACAGCCAATTTCAGGAAGACTTGGACAGCGAAGGGCTGATATACATGGCAGATATCCCCGAAAACGTGCGTATTTACTTGAATGAACCGCTTGTTGCTGTCCCAGAAACACCAGTGAACAAAAAAGGGCGGCCGTTCTCAAAGTGGAGAGTGGTCAATCAAGCCGAAGCAGTCAAACCCCCATCAGTTCTGGGGGTCAAAGTTCGCAGCCTGGTCAGCCATCCCAGCTTTGCTGTTCAAACAGTTAGGGTGCGGCACACAGAACGTGGATGGTTAACTTATGACTGTGCTGCTCGAAGAGTATGGACGATCACGGAAAATGGTCGGGTTAGACGAGAATGGCTTTTCATGCGCAAAGAAATGGATAGCAGCATCAGCTTCTCACTGAGCAATGCACCAGCCAACATACCGTTGAACACTTTGGCTCTTTGGCGTTGCCAACGATATTTCGTGGAACGCACTTTCCAGGATGCAAAATCGGAAGCCGGATGGGACGAGTTAGCGGCCAGAAAATACAGGGCTTGGATTCACCATACTGCATTAGATGCTTTAGCTCTATGGTTTGTTACTGAGATAAAACTTGATTGGGCTTTATCAAACCCCCATCAGTTCTGGGGGTCAAACCCCCGCGATCCCGAATTGGCGAGGCAGCTTGAAGTTGATGTGTTGCCAAATCTTTCAATGGCTAACATCCGGGAGATGTTACGTGCAGTTCTGCCTTTGCAGACATTATCTCTGGACCAGGCAATCAGTTTGGTAATTCAACACTTGATCAATCGCTCCCGTTCCACAAAATGCCGGTTGAGGGCTCAGCAAAGAAACCGGGCAAGTAGTTCTGTTTCTTATACCGGGTTTTCTCGACCATGTGTTTTAATCTAACAAAGTCAAGTTACTTGAGTTTTGACTAATTTCATTAACGTCAAAAACAATGATACAGGCAAATGCACCTTAACAATCGAGTTTCAAGCCGCAGAAACGGCGTATATAGACTGTTTCAGACACTTTCGG
>DAOUDJ010000039.1:0-3265 GCA_034430795.1 Anaerolineales bacterium
TCATTTTTCGGGTTTCGTCAGACATTGGGAAAGCTCCTTCTATTATTAGGATCTGTTGATTCGGATGGTTAGTTTCTAGATACAACCCTCGGGCTTACCCAGGCCGGAGATCTTTGCTACCTTCTTGGCAGGTCCCTTGGGGTAGATGGTGAATAACTCCCTTGTCGTTATCCCTGTGCCTTTTGTGATTGCCCGTAAAGTGGGTGCATTTCCAGAATCTGTCGCTGCCTCCCGACAGAAATCGATGATCTTCCATTGAGCATCCGTAAGATCATCAATGCCCTCTTCTTTGGCAAGCTCGATTGCAATCTCCTTCGTCCAGGCGTTGGGGTCGATCAAAAAGCCTTCTTCATTTAATTCGACGTTCTCAAGGATTGGGTTGGTCATTATTTCTCTCCTTAATCTAATCCTTTAGTTTGGTGTTTGATCTGCGGGTTGGTCCGCGAGTACTTTCAATAGGTTGAGCATGCGCGACATGCCCCGGCGGACCTTCGGGTCTGATAATTCGCGCAGTAGAGATAATGTTGAAATATCTTCCTCTTCTGCTGTGCCAGGTTGAAAAGCGGAAATCGCCTGGTTGGCAAGAGAGAGGATTTCCGGTTGGGTCAAGCTGCGCACGGTAGTGAGGATGGCGACGATGTTATCGCCCAGGGCGCGCACATCATCCTCGTTGAATTCATGGACGATGCGTTCGACGATTCCCCAGCCCTCGCGCATTAAGGCGAAATAGCCCTCGCGTTCTAACCGGTCAAGAGTCTCGACAATGCCAGAGAACGCCTGTAGCCCGATCGGTTTCAATTCCTCCGTGAGATCCATCCCGGCTTCCAGCATATCCACCAAACGCATGAGCATCCCGGTGTTTCTAAGCAGGCGTTTGAGTAAATAGAAGAGATCCTCGACTTGGAACTCTGTTCCGATCTCCGCTAACTCATCGATGGAGAGCTTGATCATGTGATTGGCGATGGGGATCACGTCCTGTTTCAGCTCGTCGAATTCTTGCTGGCGTTTATGCTGCGCCTCGACATAGTCGGTGAGGTAATCGAGCTTCTTATGGATACTTTCAATGTCGGTTGCTGTCATGGTCTTTGGCATGTCTCCCCCCTTACTTCCACTTGCCGGCCATGCTCATTTGAGACTCGAAGGGCATCTCTTCACCCTTGAGGAGCATGTTCCAGTACACCCAGCGGAAAGTCATCTTCCCCCAGTGGTTCGCGGCCGATTCCTTGAGCAAAGAAAAGGGTCCAAAACCTGGGAGAGGATATTTGCCTGGAAGCGGCTCGACATCATAGTTGAAATCGATGAGAATGCCCTTCTCAAAGCCGGATTCGATGAAGCAGTTCGCGTGACCATCGAATTTGGCTAAAGGTTGAAGGCCTTCCATTTGGCGCAGTATGTTCTCGACGATAACATCGAGCATGAAGTGGGCAACAGAACCGGCTTTTGAGGTCGGGGTATTGCCGGCGTCACCGATGACCCAGATGTTCTCCCATTTCTTGGACTGCAGGGTGTGTTTATCAGTCGGTACAAAGCTTAACTCGTCTCCCATACCTGAGCGTTCGATCACCTCGGAGCCCATATTGGTAGGAACACTGACGAGGAGGTCGAAAGGAATCTCGCGCTCATCGTAGGAACGGATTGCTTTCTGTTTGTGATCGACTTCCATGATGTTGAAATCGGCTTCGAGTTTTATATTCTTGCGTTCAAGCATGTCGCCCAAAACCGACGAAGCTCTTGGTTTGGTAAAAGCGCCCGGAAGGGGTGTGGCGAAGACAATCTCAACGTCGTCGCGGATGCCGCGCTCGTGGAAGAACCAATCGGCCAGAAAGAGAAACTCGAGCGGCGCGACGGGGCATTTAATGGGCATCTCGGCGACATTCAGAACCAACCGCCCGCCTTTCCAGAATTTCAAGAAACGGCTGAGGGCGGTGGCGCCTTCAATCGTGTAGAAATCGAAAACTTTCTTGTGCCAGCCGTTATCCAAAAGGCCGGGAGTTTCTTCGGGTGCGATACGGCTGCCGGTCGCTATGACCAGGGTGTCATATGTGATCGTGCGTTTTCTTTTTTCAAGTTTTACTCGGTTTTGATCGGGTTCGATCATCTCAATCTTGGACAAAACGAATTCTACGTTCTGGGGGTAGAAATCGCGCTTGGGTTTCACAACATCCGACGGGTTGTAGATGCCAAAGGGGATGAAAAGAAGGCCCGGTTGATAGTAGTGGTTCTCGTTCTCGTCGACGACGATAATCTTCCACTCCGCTGGGTCCAGATGATGGCTCATCTTATTGGCCACCATCGTGCCTCCAGTTCCGCCGCCGAGGATTAAAAAGGTTTTCATTCTGTTCTCTCCTGAGAAGGGCTTAAGCCCTTGGGTCGTTGGTGAAAGACTCGATCAGCCCAGCCTGGTTTTGCAGCCGGTCGGCTAACACGGCGCGCAGCATGTCGAGGGCTTGAATGATGCGCTCATCCGCTACCGAATAATAAATCGAGGTGCCATCACGCTGCGATGTGACCAGGCCGCGCTCGCGCAGCAATTTTAAATGGCGCGAGGCGGTGGGTTGGGGCAGGCCCAGGAACTCCGCTAACTCTGTGACGTTCTTCGAGCCCTCCGCTAACGCGTAGAGAATCAGGATCCGTTTTGGGTCCGCAAGACCGGCACAGATCTCCGAGTGCAATTGGTTGACTTCTTGTTCGAGGGAGCTCATAGCTGTTACTCCATTCCCGCCACATGCTTATTGGATGTATTCGCATACTCGTATATATGAACGATGGGAAGTGTATCGACTGGGCACGAACGGAGATAGTGACAAGCGTCACAAGGGTTATGTGAAGGATGTCACAAATGTAATCTGGAGTAGATTGGTCTCGTTACGCTCTGTTTGAATCAACAGATCAACGGATCGACTCACACTTAACGAATGCTCAACCAGGGTAGTTAGGGACGGATATCATTCAGAGGCTTTCTTCGACTTCGACCCCGACAATACCGGGGACTTCGCAGGGCAGGATCCGGGGGCGAAGAATCTAGCATCTACC
Source organism: Anaerolineales bacterium (assembly GCA_034430795.1). GTDB lineage: Bacteria > Chloroflexota > Anaerolineae > Anaerolineales > E44-bin32 > E44-bin32. The sequence goes on from DAOUDJ010000039.1 coordinate 3,034, forward strand.
AAAAAACTCACTATGGGTGGGCGCGATACTTCGTCAAACCGATCCTTATAGGTGCCTTGCGAAGTCCCTCCCTTTTTTAAGAGCAAAACCAAACATACCGTGGGTGATGATGTTGGAAATCGAAGGGGGCTGAGGAAGCACGTGTTCTTGACCTATAGAACAAACGTGCTATACTGGGGGGGGATGAAAAAGACGCACGCAGCAAGGAGGGTTTCAATGGCTAAGAAAACTA